>CAZDRA010000003.1:96675-108842 GCA_964507705.1 uncultured Roseivirgaceae bacterium
AAATACTTAGTATCTGCTTTTGATTAATTCTACTTTACGAACTTAGCAATAACCTAACCTGGACAAGCCAGAACCAAAAAGGAATGAAATAAGAGATATCTCCCGCAGACCTGCCTACCCTGCCTCGCCGGCAGGCGGACAGACAGTTTACGCAGTATTTTGCTGATTTTATTCTGCGCCTATCCGCGTAATCTGTTGGAACTATTTATATTTTTCTGCCAAATAATACACGCATGCCTGTCCGGTAGACAGGAATATTACTGATTAGATACTAGAAACTAAATGTAAATTTTATCAATAATAATTCATTTTATAAGAAAAGACTTGTTTTCTTAGAGACACTATTTACAAATGAGTAAATTTGGTACTGACTAAGAATGACATTATTAGTGGTAAAACTTCATATGTTTAATGAAAAAAACGTCGGAAGATAAATATCTGGATTGGACTAAAGCACTTCGTCGGGGAGACGAAAAGGCATTCGAAAATATATACAATGTGTTTTGGGAATCTTTATATGCAATTGCCTATAATCGTTTAAAATCCAGAGAAGCAGTCGAGGAAATATTACAGGACCTATTTACCGACTTGTGGAACAAAAGAAAGAATCTGGAAATCAGAACTTCTCTCGTCGCATATTTACATGCTGCACTCAAATACAAAATACTCAATTATTTCCATTCTCAAAAGTTTCGCAAAACCTATAGTCAGGATCATCCCCAGTATATTCAAAAGCCTGACAATTCAACACTGGAAGTACTGGCATTTAATGAGTTATATGCAACATTGGAATTGGGTTTAGAAAAGCTGCCAAATAAATGCCGTTTGGTTTTTAAGATGAGTAGAGAGGAGCAAAAATCTTCTAGAGAAATTGCAGAAGAATTAAACATTTCTCATAGAACTGTTCAGACACACATTCACAATGCAATAAAATTTTTGAGAAGTGAACTCGCAGATTATAAGACAGTTGTTACAATTATTTATTTATTTTTATAATTTTTTTTTGTTACCCACTACGTAGGTTGGCCTTTTCATCTGACTAATACTTGTAAGATGAAAAGATTTGATCAACACACACAATCCTTAATTGATAAATACCTTCATGGCAAGGCCACTAAAGAGGAATTTAATCAATTGAATACATGGTACCACTCATTTGATGATACTGAAGTAGAACTTCAGGACTTATCATATAAAGACATGGAGGAGCTTAAGCAAAGTATGCTTTCTGACATTGAACGTACTACAGAAGGTTTCCATGTAAAATCCTATAAATCAAAAATTTTATCATTTGCCTGGAAAGTAGCAGCAACAGTGGTCATAATAATAGGGCTTAGCCTGTATTTTGCTGAAACACAGACTCCAAAACTTCTGGAGATTGTAATTATAACTAAGCATACCGATCCAGGCCATAAAAAAACCCTAACCTTAAGTGATGGGTCAATTGTAAAATTAAATGCAGGTAGCTCTGTTTCTTTTCCAAAACAATTCGGTTCGGATAGCAGGGAAGTTAAGCTGATTGGCGAAGCTTTTTTCCAAATTGCAAAGGATGCAAACAGGCCTTTTAAAGTCAAAACCGGAGATGTTACCACCATTGCCTTGGGTACGTCTTTCAATATTAATGCATACCCTGATAGCAAGAACATTGATATATCATTAGCTATAGGAAAAGTGAGGATAGAATATGCAGACACTCCAAAAATGACAATTGGTTCACTCTATTTAGAACCTGGCGAAAAAGCCACCTATACTTTATCAACACAAGAGGTTAGGAAACAAGCATTTGTCCCTATTGAAATTCTTGGTTGGAAAGATGATATCATTTATTTCAAAAATGCTGATGAAACTACTCTTTTTGTAAAGCTGGAAAGATGGTACGGTGTTGAAATTGAATTATTAAATGATACTCAAAAGATTATTGATATCACCACAAAGTTTGAAAATGCTACACTCGATAATGTACTCAAGTCATTAGGATACACCATGGGGTTTGAGTTTTCAATACATGATAAAAAAGTTGAAATTAATTATTTGGAAAAAAATAAATCCGCAACTATATGAAATAAAAAATCACAAAACACAAAAACAGCAATGCTCCAGGAGCATTGCTGGTAAAATTTCTATCCAACTTAAATATCGAGTTTGGCGACAGGGTATTTAAGACTGGAATGAAAATGTTTCAACGAATTATTCAATTACATTAAAACGTTTCAAAATTATGAAATTTAAACAAGTACTCCTATCTAGAAAACTGATTATGTACTCATTCTACGGCATTATAGCACAATTGATATGTTGTACATTTATATTGGCAGCAGAGGGAACAAACGCTCAGTCATCTGTAAGTGTAAAGGAAATAAAGGTTAACGTTAAGTTTGAAAATGATGACCTTATTACTGTTTTTAAAAAAATAGAGCAGGAAACAGATTTAATTTTTGTTTTTAATAAGGATGAAATCTCGAAAAGCAAAGTCAGGATTAATCATGATTATTCTGAAGGATCCATTTATGATGTTCTTTTGGATATATCCGAACAATCTGGTTTAAAGTTTAAACAAGTCAATAAAAATATCAGTGTAAAAAACATTGATGGACGTAAAAAGAAAAGAAGTGAGGAATACCGTATCGAAATAGTTACCGATGTGGAAATCGCTGGAAAAGTTACTGATGAAAATGGTGAAAGCCTTCCTGGTGCATCTATCGTGGAAAAAGGTACTGCAAATGGTACTGTAACGGATATTGATGGTAATTATAAGTTCAGTGTCTCAGAAGGCGCAATTTTGACAATTTCTTTTGTAGGTTATATATCTCAGGAAATAACGGTAGGTAATAATTCCATAATTGATGTATTGCTTATTCAGGATGTATCTGCTTTATCTGAAGTCATTGTCACGGCCCTCGGTATCGAGAGAAGCAAGGATGAAATAGGTTATTCAGTTACTGAAATTGACGAACTTGAAGAAACAGGTGCGTACAATGTAGCTACTGCTCTTTCCGGCAGGGTAGCAGGAGTGAGGGTTTCTCAGGTAGCATCCGGAACCGGAGGGTCAACAAAAGTGATAATAAGAGGCAATAATTCTTTGACAGGAAATAGCCAACCATTATATGTTATAGATGGTATTCCATTGAGTAATGACGTTTTTAGTCAAGCCGGCAGATGGGGAGGTACCGACTATGGAGATGGAATTTCAAACATCAACCAGGATGATATTGAAAGTATTTCAGTATTAAAAGGGCCAAATGCAGCCTCATTATATGGAGAGAGGGGAAGTAATGGCGTAATTTTGATTACCACAAAGTCAGGCAAGTCAAGGAAAGGAATAGGGGTAAAATTTCATAGTAGTTTTTCGGTTGGCGATGCCGCTGTTCTTCCTGATTTTCAAAATGAATATGGTCAGGGTTTGAACGGAGAGTTTACGCATTTTCGGGCTACAGATGGAACAATATATAGTTGGGAAGATGCTCAGAACGGAGGCATTACAGGAATCCCTAAAATGAGTGCTGGAAGAGACAGGCTTAGAAGAGGCAGCTGGGGTGCCGCATATGACGGACGACAACATGAAGACCAGTTCGGAAATTTACAAACGTATGATCCACAGCCAAATACGTATCAGGATTTCTTTGAAAAGGAAATAAGCTTGATAAATACACTTAGCTTAACGGGTGGCAATGAAAAGGTGAATTACTATATGTCATTTTCAAATACCAATGTAGATGGTTATGTGCCAACGAATAAAATTAACAGAAATAATTTAACTTTAAGGACCACGGCTAACATAACATCCAAATTACGGGTTGATATTAAAATGAATTATATTGTTACGGAAGGCACCAACAGGCCTTCTTTATCCGATGGTGTTGACAACCCTGCATACCTACTTATTAGTCAACCCAGAAGTATGTATGCTTCATCGCTTCAGGAATTCGCATGGACGGAGGAATTATTGGAAAAATCTCTGGGTTACGGACGCAGAGCTGTAGTGGGTAATGAAAAAACCTATGCCACCAACGGATCAACGGCCAATCAATATTGGACGATCAACAAACAGCTAAATACAGACAGAAAAGATCGTCTTTTGGCTTCTTTAAATCTGAAATATGATGTGTCAGATTTTATGAGTATAAGTTTGCGGGGAGGAACGGATATGTACACCGAACAAAGGTATAGACACAGAGAGATTGGTAGCAGGAGAAGCCCAAGGCAAAACGGAGATATATCAGAAATAGTCAACCGAGTGAGAGAAGATTATTTTGATGGTCTGATAACTTTTAAAACAGATCTTACTGATGACATTAAGATTAATGTTAATATTGGTGCAAGTCACCAAAGGCGATTTTTCAGGCAAGTTGGATACAGTGGATTAGAATTTCAGGTTCCGGGGCTTTTTTCTGTTAACAATACCTTAACTCAACAAGCTATTTTTGGTCTTAGAGAGTCAGTAATTAATTCAGTTTACGGAACAGCGCAGGTTTCTTTTAAGGAATATTTATTCCTGAATGTTACCGGCAGAAATGACTGGACTTCTACCTTGCCTCCCAGTAATTATTCTTTCCCTTATGTGTCGGTAAGTGCCAGCTTTGTTTTAAGTGAGGCTTTGGGTATTTCACAAAACAGTATTTTGAGTTATCTGAAATTAAGAGGCTCATTCGCTGAGGCAGGAAGTTCAGGTACCCCTTATCAGCTATTTGGGGTTTATTCTCTTGCTAACACTACTTATGGAGGTCGTCCGCGAGCTGGTTATAGCAGCACTATCCCTGATCCAAATCTTGATAATGAGCTGACAACTTCTACTGAGTTTGGTGCAGAAATGAATTTATTTAATAATCGTTTTGGAGTACACTTTACGTATTATTCAGCAAGCACAAAAAATCAAATACTTAGCGTACCGATACCAACGTCCACTAACTTTAATTCGATTCGAATTAATGCCGGTGAGATTACTAACAAAGGAATTGAACTATTGCTTACCGGAACCCCGATTAGGTCGGATAACGGCTTTGTGTGGGAAACGTCATTTAATTTCGGGAGAAACGTAAATGAAGTTGTATCGCTGACTGAAGGTGTTGATGTACTTGTTCTTGGCGTAGATAGAAATGTAAACGTAGTCGCCATTCCTGGGAAACCCTTTGGCCAATTATATGGAACAAGTTTTTCCTGGCAAAAAGACGAGAACAATAATATTTTAATTGATCCGGCAACCGGTTTACCCATTCGAAGTTCCGGGAAGAATTCTCATTTTATTGGAAGTGCATTGCCGGACTGGACAGGTGGATTTTCTAACTCGTTTAGTTTCAAAGGTTTTAACCTATCAATGTTGATTGATATAAGTCAGGGAGGGCAAATTTTTTCACAAAGTGCAAGAGAGCAAATCCTCTATGGAACAAGCAAAAAAACATTGGCAGGAAGGGATGGAACGTATGTAGCAAATGGTGTTATAGCTGAAATAAACAACGAAGGTAATTGGGTTGGTACAGGGGTAAAAAACACCATTCAGGTAAATGCGCAGGACTATTGGAATGTAGTTGCAAGTACAAAAGACAATCTGATTTCCGAGGAAATGCTTAATGACGCCAGTTTTGTTAGCATGCGAGAGTTAACCCTATCCTATCGGTTGCCATCCAAACTAATATCGCGAACTCCATTCAGAAGTATAGGAGTTGGATTATTTGGTAGAAACTTATTTTATTTCCAGAGAAATACTGATGGATATGCCCCTGAAGCAAGCCAATTTAATGTGAATAATTCGTCTTTAGGCCTCGAGTCCACTTCATTACCGATGTTGAGAACTTTTGGGATCAATTTAAATATTGAACTTTAAAATATTATAATCATGAAAACAAAAAAATATCTATATAATGTTTCCAAAATTGTATTAACTACATTTTTGATGCTTTCCATATCTGCTTGTACAGATAATTTTGAAGAAATCAATACACCTCCTCGTTCATCGATAACTATTGATCCAGGATTTCTATTGACCAATGTGCAAAGAGGTCTAATTAGTTACGAGAGTTCGGAAGGCCCGAACAATGACATTGGTTCATGGGTGCAACAATGGGGCGGCGGGCCGCTCTTTGACGCATCAAGATATGTTCACGAGGAATTTGATCGTATGTGGGACAGGTATTATGGAAATTTTAGAAACTTAGGCTTGATCGGGCATGATATTCTTGCCGGACTCGAAGATGACCCGACAGGTAGGACTAAGATTGCCATATCTAAAATCATGGCAATTTATTTTTGGCAAACCCTGACCGACATGTATGGTCCCGTTCCTTATAGCGAGTCATTGTTACCTACTGAAAGCTTAATCAGACAGCCAAAATTTGACACGCAGGAGAATATTTACAATTCTTTGATCTCCGATCTGGATGTTGCCATGTCGCAATTAAATGCTGCGGATGAATCTTACGGAATGGCCGATGTACTTTACAATGGCGATGTAGCAATGTGGATGAAATTCGGCAATTCCATAAAACTCAGGTTGGGAATGCGCCTTAAGTATGTAGATGAAGGTCTATCGAAGTCAACAGTAGAATCTGCTTTGTCCAGCCCACTAATCAGCAGTAATGCTGAGAATGCCGATATGCAGACCTATAATGATATCCCAGCCAATCAACATCCCATTTTAGGTCAGAGTCAGCAGGGTAGTCCTGACGCATTCTATTTAGCGGAAAAATTTGTAGATGTTTTGGTCGCTACCGCTGATCCCAGAGTGTCGTTGCTAGGAGATTTATCATTGGATAATTCTGATTATAAGGGAGTTCGGGTGGCTGAAATGGATGATTATTACTCGAGCTTGATAAGAAGTCAATTCTCACAAATTTCCTCGCTGACCTATTTCAATCAGGACCGCACTATTCCAATGCATGCATTTAGCTTTGGAGAGGTGAGTTTCTTTAAGGCAGAGGCCGCCTTGGAAGGTTGGGGTGGTTTTACGGATGCAGATGCTGAGAATTTCTATCAGGAAGGAATTATAGCGGCCATGTCAATGGAACCTTATAATATTGCTGAAGCAGATATTCCTCCTGATTATATTACTGCCGAATTTTCTTTGGCCGGTCTTTCCAAGGAAGAAAAACTGGAAAAAATAATGACCCAGAAATGGATACTCTTGTTCGGGAGAAATATCGAATCATGGACTGAGTGGAGAAGGACCGGGTACCCGGTCTTAGTGCCAGGGCCTTTTGGAGTTAGTGCCATTCCAAGGAGGTTAATCTATCCGGTAAATGAATCGGTATTAAATTCAGACAGCTATGGTGAGGCGATTTCTACTCTGAGCAACGGTGACACCTATCAGTCAAAAGTATGGTGGGATAATAAATAAATTGCTTAATTAAATGCCTTCTAAATTTCAACTTTAGAGGGCATTTTTTTTGCTTTCTATTTTCATCAAAAGTCAAGTACTAAGTTCAATATAAAATGGCATCTATTGAAATTCTGAAAGATTGCATTGAAGCAGTTCTCAACAAATTGCCTATTCGTTCAGTCACAATCTGATACTTACCAAAATTCACCATCCATGTAGTGTTGTCAATTGATTCCTTTCCTCCTCATTCTCAATGAAATAATGATCGTTTTGCAACGTTTATTCTCACTTCATCAGGTGTAGTTATTAACTGATTTTGATCCAAACCAATCCGCAATGAAGGAACATGATTGGCTGCTTTGGGTACATGAATCTAGATTTACACCATTTTATATCAATGTAAATCTTCAAACATCGCAGTATAAGGTGTAAGCTTATATTTAACATCTGATTGATAAGATTTAGTCCAGGTGAGGACTTTTATAAATTTCTCTCCAAGAAAGAAATTTTTGTTTATGCTTCTTCAAAACAATCAACTTACATTATGGACAATCACTTTGGATTTTGCTAATTTCAGTTTTTAATCCAGATCATATGAAGATTCTAATCACATTATTGCTATTCGTTGCGTTGATGACTTCTTTTTTTTCCTGTAGAAATGAAAAAAGAACTGAAGAGAGATCGACAGATGCGGTAGAAATTGTCATTGATAAAAACAGTAAAACACTATCGGATATACAATCTACAAAGTCATTGGGCTTGGCCTACATGGAAGAAAATAAGCTCGAAAATGCTGAAAAGCAATTCAAAAAATTGATTAGTCTATCACCGACAGATGCATCCGGCTATGCAAATCTTGGTGTCGTTTATTTGCGACAAGGAAAAAATGATGAAGCTGAGGAAATGCTGATCAAAGCAGTAGAGATTTCTCCCGACGATCCGGATATCAGATTGAATTTGGCCAAAGTATATGAGCTGAAAAATGAAAGGAAATCGTCATTGGAAGCACTCAAAAAGAATGAAGAAATTGCTCCTGATCACGTAAAAACTTTGTATAGCATTGCCGAAAAATATGCAGTTGCTAAAGATCAGGAATCTGTTGCACAGTGGGAAAAATACATGCAAAAGATTGTTGAAAGTTCTCCTGGAAATATCGTGTCGAGACTCTATTGGGCTGAAGCATTAATTCAAAACGGTAAATCTATTGAGGCGTTGAATAATCTGGAAGAAGCCCAGCAAATAAATGCAGAATTTCCGGAAGAAGCTCAAGAATATTTTTTGAAGACGATAGCATATCTGCAGCAAAAAAATCAAAAAGATGCATTATTATCATTACTGATATTTCACAATTTTATTAAACTGACACCCGGATATCAAAAAGGGATAATTGAATTAAAAGGAACTCAGGCGGCGGCAGTAGGGCAGCCTATTATTTCAACGAATAGTTCTTTTTCTAACTCCCTACAGGAAGGCGAATCTATTCTCGACCTAATGAAATTTACTGATGCAACAAGCGGTGCAGAGTTAGATTTGTTTGCTTCAGAAAAATTAAAAACCGAATTGGAATATATATCAAATATCGCCATTGCGGATATGGATGGCGATGGTGATTTGGATATATTTTATTCAGGATATTCGGTTGATGAGCGTAATACCTTCCGTTATTTGCTGAAAAGTGAATTTGGACGGTTTAAAGACATTACTAAAAGTGCGGGCCTTCAAAGACCAACCGGCAAAGATCATTCTTCAAGATTTATTGATTTTGATAATGACGGTTTTCTGGATATTTTCATTTGCAACAGCGCTGAAAACCTACTTTATAAAAACATCAGTGAAGGTAAATTTTCTAATGTCACACAGAAATCTAAACTAAATGGGCACGGGTATAAATCACTTTTTTTAGACATTGATCATGAAGGCGATCTTGATTTGATATTGGCAAAAGATGGACCAAATTCCATATCGAGAAATAATGGTGATGGTACATTTGGTAATTTCGGTGATGCTTCAGAGATGTCAAATAACCAAAATAGCTCAAGAGATTTGGTATTTGGAGATTTCGATAATGATGGAGATATTGATGTAATTATTGCAAATGAGGATGGACCATGTAGGATATTCTCGAACTTAAGGCAGGGAGTATTTGTAGATCGGACAGCAGAAAGCGGAATTGACTTTGATAAAGGCAGTGATAATTTAGCAATTGCCGATATTAACAATGATGGTTATCTCGATATCCTAATCACCTCAAAAACCCATGGAATCAAGTTATTCCAAAACAAAGGAGATGGAATCTTCGAAATCTCCAAACAATCTGAAGATATTGGTAAGACAATTGAAGGATTAAATTGTTACGATGCTGCGTTTTTTGATTTTGACAATGATGGATTAGCAGATATACTTTTCGCCGGTCAGAGTTCCACATCTGGGGAAAAAGGAGTGTTTCTGTTGCATAACGATGGTAGTAGATTTTCAGATGCCTCACATCTTTTGCCGGAAAGTGTCTCAAATGCCAGACAGGTTGCTTTTGCCGATTATAACCAAGACGGTGATCTGGATATTTTTTTAGTTGAAATGAATGGCGGATTAAAGCTATTGAGAAATGATGGTGGAAATGCCAATCGTCATTTGAAAGTTCAGTTAGTTGGATTGAGAACAGGTAGTGGTAAAAACAATCATTTTGGAATAGGTGCAAAAATAGAAGTGCGCGCAGGAGATTTGTACCAGATGAGAATGATCACAGAACCGGGCACGCATTTCGGACTGGGTCATCGCGATAAAGCAGATGTTGTTAGAATAATCTGGACCAATGGAGTGCCCCAAAATATATTCTCCCCCGGAAGCGATCAAGACTTAATAGAAACCCAGGAGCTAAAAGGTAGCTGCCCATTTCTCTACACATGGAATGGTTCGGAGTATGTTTTTGTCAAAGACATGATGTGGCGCAGTGCACTTGGTATGCCACTTGGAATTTTGGGTGGCGATAAAGTATATGCTTTTCCAAATGCTTCTGTAGAATACCTAAAAATCCCAGGCGAACAGCTTCAAGAGAAAAATGGCAAATATTCCATACAAATTACTGAAGAGCTATGGGAGACAATTTATATGGATGAGGTGAAGTTAATAGCACTCGACCACCCTGTAGAGTTTGAGATTTATGTAGATGAAAAATTTATAGGTCCTCCATATTCCGAGTTGAAAGTCTATAAAGTAAAAGATCATCAAATCCCCATAGCAGCAATTGATGGAAAAGGAAATGATTTGAGAGAACGCATTAAAGAAAAGGACTTTCAGTATATATCAAATGTCCATCATGAAAAATTTCAAGGCGTCATCAAAATGAAAGACTTGATCCTGGATTTAGGAGATATTCCAAGTACGGAAAACCTTCATTTGTTTCTAAACGGTTGGATATTCCCAACTGATGCCAGCATCAATGTAGCCATTTCGCAATCTGAATTATTGAAGATTAAAATGCCATCGCTGGAGGTGATTAATGAAAAAGGCGAATGGGAAGAAGCTATTTCAAACATCGGATTCCCGAGTGGGAAAAACAAAACAGTAATTGTTGACCTTTCGAATAAATTTTTGACAGACCAAAGAAAAGTAAGAATTACGACTAACATGGAAATTTATTGGGATTACATTTTTTTCGCTGAAGATGTAGATACTGATATTAAAATAACCAAAATGGTTCCCGACAAAGCTGATTACCATTTTCGTGGGTTTTCGAAGACTTTTAGAAAAGAAGGAAAAAATGGGCCGCACTGGTTTGACTACTATGAAGTCTCTACCATCCAAAAATGGCATGATCTGACAGGGATGTACACGAGATATGGAGATGTTAAGGAATTGTTGATTGAAGCTGACGATCGCTATATTATTGCTAACGCCGGAGATGAGACAACAATCTCTTTTGATGTGGAAAGTTTGCCTGAAATCCAGGAAGGATGGACCCGCGATTTTCTGATTTATAGTGTTGGTTGGGTAAAAGATGGTGACCTGAATACTGCTCTTGGGCAAACAGTAGAACCTATGCCCTACCACGGGATGACCAGTTATCCTTATGGAGAAAATGAACACTATCCAACTACAAAAAGACATCTTGAATATCAAAAAGAGTATAATACAAGGTTAATAGATGGTCATAAATTTAAAAATCAGTTGTTAGAAGTACCATGATTACATTCCACTATATTATATTGAAAATTTGGAACATACGTTCAAAATTCCAACTTTTGGAAAACAATCAATACTTTATTAGAGATACTATATGAGAAAATTGATGCTTTTTTAATAAGAGAATCTTACATAAAAAATGGTGAAAAGACAATCTGAGAATTTAAATAATGAAATTTTATGGGATAGGCTTAGAGAGGGGAATCAAAAGGCCATCGAAGAACTATATCATTTAAATTATCAGGTTTTATATAGTTATGCTTTTAAAATCTGCCGGGATAAAGAATTGAGTAAAGATTGTGTTCAAGACCTTTTTGTTCAATTGTGGGAAAAGAAAAAAAATCTTAATGAGGTAGCAAAAGTTCGTTCCTATTTGATTCAGTCAATATGGCATATCCTTATCAAAAAGCTAAAAAAAACAAACCGAAGTCTTTCGTTAGATGAAAGTAGCCATTATGAAAGTGATGTAATTTTCTCACGAGAGCACATTCTGATTAATAATCAATCAAAAGAAGATAAAAAGGTAAAACTGACTGCAGCTATTCAAAATTTGTCAAAACATCAACGAGAGATAATTTTTATGCAATATTATGAAGGATTAACTATTAGTGAGATTCAACAGGCAATGTCGTTGATTGGGAATTTGATACACCAAGTGTCAAATGGTTTGTGAATGGAA
>CAZDRA010000004.1:0-106806 GCA_964507705.1 uncultured Roseivirgaceae bacterium
AATTAAATGGCTATGATGAAAACCTTAGCTACGAAGACTTTGATTTTTGGGTGCGATCTGCAAGAAATTATAAATATACTTTTACCAATCAAATCCTTGTAAAGAAACGCATCTTATCCAATTCGCTCTCTTCTATCCAGTACAAAAAGAAAAATAGACATTGCATAAGTACGGCAATTGTATGTGAAAAAGCATTCAATTTAAATAAGTCGGAAGAAGAAAATCAGGCCTTGCTCAAAAGAATCAATTATGAATTGAAATGGGCATTGATTACAGAGAATTGGGAAGTTGCACAAAGATTTTTAACGCTAAAGAAAAAGCTTCAAGAGTTCTCTTGGGGCCATGAGTTATGGTGTTTTATTATAAAAATAAAGCCTCCCTGGTATGGGTTTTTGAAATTGTTTATATAAAAAATTTACTTATCGCAAAAATTATGCAATGGCCAATCCCAGGTAATTTCCAATCGCATATCCTAAAATCCCTATCGTAAGACCGGAAATAATTAAATCTTCATTTTCAACTCCTCTGCTTACTGACCGGATCACAGATCCTGTTCTTTTTTTTTAGTTTGAAGTCTCTCCTTCGGAAGACTCCAAACAGCGGACAAACCTTGCTATATAACTTTCACCGAATCAATTTTCATACTAAAAAAAAAGGCTGCATTGTGCAGCCTTTTTTAAAAACCTATTTATAAGAAGATCATTCTATCACTATCGTTTCTTTTAATACCTCGTCACCTAATATTACATTAAGAACATAAATTCCACTACTAAAAGACATGGTATTAACTTGATAAGGAGAGACAACATTATTTTTCTTATATACCAATTCTTTTTGACCATCGAAGATTTGAATATCGAATTTTACCTCCTTGGTGGTACTGGTACTTATTTCTGAACCAGCTGCAGCGGCACTCTCAAGACCAGTTCCACTATCAGTTATATCAATATTTAATTCTGAACTTGATGGATTTGGATATAATGTCATAAAATATCCACAAGAAGTGACAGAATATGAATAATTATTCCAATTTGACCAGCCACAGGCATTATAAGCTCTGATACCGACTGTTCCGGAACTGTTATCCGCAAAAATTAAAGCAATAGATTTATCTGGATAATCTGGATAATCTAAATACCAATTATACGAACTTTGCCAATCCCAATCAGATACCGGATCAATATTGAGAGTATGTTCTGCAAGAAGATAATTATTATCCATGGCACATAAATAATATGGAGGTTGGCCTGTCGAATAATCGACAATTCGTATATGTGCATTAGATGGTTTACCCAACCAAATATCCTTTTTTATAATTTGTTGCCCACAAGTAACACCTTGTTCAGAATACTCCACGACTGCTTTTAATGGAGATTTTCCACTATAAGAAGTACTTGAACTAGATATATCAACTGCAGTTGGTGTTTCATTACTCTTAGAAAGAGGAGAATAAGCTTGCCATTCATCCAATGACCATCCGGAAGAAATGTTTGATAAATAATAGGTATTAGTTGCACTATTACAATTTGCAAGAAAATCAGCGCCTGTGATGGTGGCAGCTGTTACACTAGGAGCACCAGTCGTTGTATCTACATCATCACTTGCATTGTTACTTCCTTTATAAACAGTAACTTCTACTTTAGAGATTCCGTTTTGTCCCATTCTTGCTGTCACAGTTGTTGGAAGTACTGGATCATAATCTACGTGATAGATTAAACTGCCTACCCAAAGTTTTATCTCTGGGTCCCATAATGTACAATTCGTGCATCGAAATGTTACCTGTCTAATACCTCCGGTTCCACTCCGGGTATATTCTTGTTCAGTACCAGGACAGGCAGTTGCGGGACCACTTAATGAAACATTCAATGAAAACGCAAACGTTGTTGACAGGAAAATAAACAGTAAAAAAACAGTAACTTTTTCATTTTTTTGTAGTTTTAATTAAATAATATTAATAGGCATATGAAATGTAAAAAAATTAATAATAATAACAAAATTTTAATAGTGTTTTTATCGTTAGTATTAGAAGCAAATCTTTCATACTGTTATCAAAATAGACAAGAAATTGATAGTGTTAAAAAATATAGTGATAAACTTAATATCATTAAAATTGGAACCGGTTTCAATACGTTCAATAATTATACTGATAAGTATTCAATTGATATTGAATATGAAAGAGGGCTAAAGATATTGAAACGGGTGTCGTGGGCATTTTACTATCAATATATAAGGATAAAATATGGCGTCACATTTATAAATCCAGGCTCGCCTCCAAAATCATCTCTTACAATAGCACATGAGAATAGTTTTATGCTCAATGGCAAAATCTATCCATTTTTATTTAAGGGTGAACCAATGAATTTGTTTTATGTACAGGGAGGTTTTATTTACATTCATAGAATGGTTCATGGAGTGTCTCCATATCTGGGCCCAGGATTTACTTATGGAGGTGGATTTCAAATCCGAATATATAAAAATTTATGCGCCGATCTATACTACTTTAGAGGATCAATGGCTGACTTAAGTCCCTATTCGGTTGATAAAAAATTATATGATTTTGGCCATTATTACGGTATTAAGATCGGGTATAAATTTTAGAGTAAATGAAATAATTAATTAAAATATTTTGGAATTATATCATCTTGATCGATAGTATTTGTTCTTTCAGAACATCTTCTTCGTTTATAACATTTATCGTGAATAAGTCAATAATTTTTTTGTTGCTGTTTCAATTTTTTTATATAAATATTTATGCTCAGACAAATGAAAAAAATCAACCTGAAAAAGTAAAGCGTGTAATTGCATCAATCGACCTCGAAACCATCTTATCTCCAAGTATCTATTTGAATATTCTATATGAAAAAGAATTGGGGAAAAGAATATCTTTACTTTATGGGTTTGAACTTCAAAATCCATACTCCGCAGTAAAAATAAATGGTAAAATACATAAACTTTCTACACCTAATTATTATTATTTAAAAGCAAAATCTCATTACTACATTTTACCATTTAATAAAGAAAAGCATTCAAGTCTCAATGGATTGTATTTAGGGCCATCACTGAAGGCAGGAACTGCTAAAGGCAAAAAATACAAATATCTTGTACTCAGCCCCGGCATCTTTCTTGGATCAAGTTTTGTGATATCAAAAAAAATCATCCTAAATATTGAATTTGATTTTGATGGATATTTGGACTGGAGAAATGAAATCGATACAAGTGAAGGATATTCCTATCAGGGCCTCACAAACATTTATATGAATTTGTGGTTCTCAGTTGGATATCGATTTTGATTAAGTTTATAACAGATTATTTTAATTAAAGTTGCCTTTAAATCTACTGCAAAAAATATGCAATTGCCAATCCCAGATAATTTCCGAAGGCATATCCTAAAATCCCTATCGTAAGACCAGAGATAATTAACTCCTTATTCTTCAGTGCTCCTGCTACTACCGGTACAAAAGGTGGTGAATAGGTAAGTGCAGTGATGGTAATGATGGTAGTATCGGAGTCAACTTTAAATAAATAGGAGAGCATAACATGAATTGTTATAGATCCTAGCACAACCAAAGCCACGAAACTAAAGAGGTGCAAATATTCAATATTAAACATGCTGGAAAGATCTCCCATAGAGGCCACAACAAGTGAAAAAACAATGATGAAATACATCCCTAACTGAAAAGTAAATTCTATTTTGTTGATTACTTTAATGTTGCTGAAAATTAACCCCAAGGTAGTAATTGACAATATCACAGTGACCATCCGGCTCGATTCCGGCATCAACAGACTTAAGCCACCTCCTATGGAAACAATAACTATTGAAAGACCCAAACCCTTTAATAATTCCAGTGTTGCTTTTTTAGAAAACATACCATCAAAACTTTCAATATTTTCATCCTGACCATCTGTTTTTTCTAATGAAAAATCACTCCCTCCGGTTTTGAAGCTTGGAAGAAAGGTATTAAAAAACCGCTGTGCCACGGTCAACAGAAAAAGGAGGAAAACTGCACAAATCACCATATCATATGAATGTGTCAATAAAAATATATTGGAATCAACATCGAGGGCGGTGCCAATAGCGGCGAGGTTTGGGGTACCTCCTGTATAAAGACCTACGAGTAGCCCTGCAATTTTCCATGATTCATCAATGCTGTCCTTAAATATAAAATATCCAATAAAAATGGCAATCAGTAAAGAAACCATCGCCAATACCAAAGACAATAATGTTCCTTTGGTCAGGCTGATCCATTTCTTAAAATCCATGGGAAAAAGAAGCAATGGGATGGCCAATAATATAACAATGGAAAGCAAGGTATTTTGTGTAGCCGCTGCTTGATTTGCTGCGATATCCAATTCCTCAATTAATCCTTGATCAAATAACTGGTTTACTTCATTAGAGGGCATTGAAGATTTGCCATGCAATAATTCGAGAAGTCGATTACTCGCCCTGGGCAAAACACCAATATTCCCAAAAGCCAAGCCGAAAAAATATGCCAACACCACGGCTCCAATTTTATCTAAAAATTCAATTTTTTGTGATAAATAGATGATTAAAATTGGAAATAGAAAATAAAACAAAATGAGTAGTATTGTCATTTCCCGGCTATATTTTCTTCATTAATCAAGGTTTAAATTATTTATTGGCTATTGCAGATAAAATTACTTTTGGATAATTAGAGCTTGTCCATAAAGTGTCTTATTCAATTGAGAATTGAACCCACTGGGTGGGAAGTCAACTGATACTGATTTAGAATGAATTTAGAACATTTGAAGTAGAACATTAGAAATAAAATTGATGGGTATTGAAACTAATTGATTGATTCATAAGTTTTCCACAATTTCAAAATTCTACTGTTCGCTTGTTCTATTATTCTAAATACGATATAATATACAGTTGCTTTTTAAAAGCCTAATTAAGTAGTTTACTCCCCCTGCGCCAAAGAATACCCTTTTTCTCCATCGAAAGTGTACAAGTTCTCTGTTTTTATAAAATCATATCCGGCTTCTTTTATTTCATGAAGCAGAGATAAAATCTGATCATGCGATATTGACTTGTTGTTTTTCTCGGCCACAAATCTACATCTCCAGTGATCTGAGCAGAATGTTTCGGGATGTCCATCGGGATACACTTTCACTCCACGATTTGTGATCATAGTAAACTTCAATCCATCTCTTTTGATTTTCTCAAGTGCTTCTCCCAATTTATTTGGATCCCTGCCATCTTCATCCCAATCTAAAAACACGTCAACTCCAACAAGCTCTTTTTTTGCTTTAGGATGCTTGGTGATTTTAATTTTACTCATCGTGTCACCTTCATTGTAATGGACTGGTCTTAATCTTACCGGCTCCTGTCCAAGCCTGAGGATAACCTCTTTGGCGAACTCTTGAGTCCATACCTTTCGCAAAGAATCTTTATTGTAAATATCTGTTGTATGAATACCTTCTTCGATAGTTTTGAGCCAGGCATTTTTTATTTTCTCAGCCACTTTTTGCTGATTAATGTGTACCAGCATCATACATGCTGCATTGATCAAGCCTGATGGATTGGCAATATCCAAGCCGGAAATATCAGGAGCCGAACCGTGAATAGCTTCAAACATAGCCACTTCTTCACCAATATTTGCAGACCCCCCAAGGCCAACAGATCCGGTCACCTGTGCGGCAATATCAGAAATAATATCTCCATACAGATTTTCAGTGACCACGACATCCAACGAATGTGGTCTATCGGCAATAATCGCTGAGCCAATGTCTATGATTATATGCTGATTTTCAATTTCCGGGTATTCACGAGCAACTTCATCAAAGATCTTATGAAAAAGCCCATCTGCCTGCTTCATAATATTGTCCTTGGTCATGCAGGTTACTTTTCTTCTACCGTAAACCCTGGCATATTCAAAGGCATATCTAATTATTTTTTCTGATCCCGGTCGGGATATCAGTTTTAAGGACTGCACAACTTCGTTGGTCTGTTGGTGCTCTATTCCTGCGTAAAGGTCTTCCTCGTTTTCCCTGATAATTACCATGTCAGTCAAAGGGTGGTTTGTGGGAACGTAAGGGTAAAAAGATCTACATGGTCGTACATTGGCAAATAATCCAAGGGTGGTTCGAGTAGCAACATTCAAGCTCTTGAACCCTCCTCCTTGGGGTGTAGTGATTGGTGCCTTCAGAAAAACTTTATTTTTTTTAAGAGATCCCCATGATGCGGATTCTATCCCTGTAGAAATTCCTTTTCGGAAAACTTTTTCTCCAATTTCGATTACCTCAGTTTCTATTTGCGCATCTGCTGCGATGAGAATATCTAGCGTTGCCTGCATGATTTCAGGTCCTATGCCATCTCCGTAGGCTACGGTAATTTTTCTTTTACCCGACATGATTTTATTGAAAACTTTAAATGGTGAAAATGATAGAAATGTGAAAATACAATTTAGCCTGAATAATTCAGCCCCTCATGAATTGATTTCCTTTCTTTTAGGAAAGAAAAATCATATTTCTGATAAATCATTGATCTGGATTTTTACTTTCAAAGCTAATTTCACGATATTTGCACCCAATTTTGATAAAATCTGATTATTGACAGAAGAAAATTGCAAGTATCTTTTTTCAACTTCTTTATCAGGTCATTGAAAAAAAATGGTATTTAAGCGAATTTAGAATTAGTTATTAGAGTTCATAACTGCTTAATATTCATGATAAAAGTATCAAATAAATTTACCGAATCTAATAACAAATACTTTATAATATAATGAAAATAGAATCTCTGGAGAATTGGGAATCCGGCATTAAAAAGCCTTTGATAATTGCAGGACCATGTAGTGCAGAAACTGAAGAGCAACTACTTGAAACAAGTCAGCAAATTAAGGCAACTGGAATTGAAATAATACGAGCTGGAATATGGAAACCCAGAACCAGACCAAATAATTTTGAAGGAGTTGGCGAGGAAGCACTCAGGTGGATACAAAATGTAAAAAAAGAAACCGGACTCAAGTTTGCCATCGAAGTGGCCACACCAAAACATGTCTATGAGGCGCTCAAACATAATGTGGATATGCTATGGGTAGGCGCTCGGTCAACTACCAATCCATTTACCGTCCAAGAAATTGCCGAGGCTTTGCGTGGAGCAGATGTACCGGTGATGGTGAAAAATCCAATAAATCCAGATCTGGCTTTATGGCTCGGAGCTATTGAGCGTATTAGCAATGTGGGTATTACCAAAATTGGTGCTATCCATAGAGGATTTTCTTCTTTCAAACAATCGAAATACAGGAATCTACCTATGTGGCAAATTCCTTTAGAATTGAAACGACAACTGCCTGACCTTCCTATGATTGGTGATCCCAGCCATATTTGCGGCAACCGAGATTATATCTTCGAAGTATCTCAAAATGCCATGGACTTGGATTACGATGGTCTGATTATAGAAACGCATCGAGACCCGGTGAATGCTTGGAGCGATGCGGCACAACAGATTACACCGGAAACTTTGGGTGCTATGCTCAAAAATTTAAAGTATAGAAAGCCTACCTCAAAAGATAAGGATTTCATAACTATCCTCAGCGAATTGAGAGAAAAAATAGATCAAACCGATAAGGAGCTTTTTGATATTATTGCCCAAAGAATGAGTATCGTAGAGGAAATGGGTAACTACAAAAAGAAAAACAATGTTACTGTTTTTCAAAAAGACAGATGGCAGGAAATCTCTGAGTCGCGGACAAAATGGGCTGAAGATCTTGGGCTAAACCCAGAATTTATGTGGGATTTGTTTAAGCTTATCCATGGTGCTTCCATAAGAAGGCAAGAGCACATTATGAATACAGAAATTGACAAATTAAATGACAAGTCAAAATAATATTATCTATTGTCAGGATTTAAACAGCGAATTGATGGCTTTCTTTCAGAACCATCATTACTCTAGAGTTGCCATTTTGATGGATGACAACACGGCAATTCATTGCTACCCAATGATTCGTGAGGTTTTGCCAGATCACATTGTTATTCATATAGATAGCGGAGAAGAGCAAAAAAACATTGACTCTTGTCAGTTGATTTGGCAAGCACTCACAGATAATACTTTTGATAGAAAATCACTTTTCATCAATTTGGGTGGAGGCGTAATTGGTGATATGGGAGGGTTTTGCGCTGCTACTTACAAAAGGGGAATTGATTTTATAAATATTCCCACAACACTTCTTGCCCAGGTAGATGCCAGCATTGGGGGAAAATTGGGTATTGACTTTCAAAACTTCAAAAATCATATAGGTGTTTTTCAAAACCCAAAGGTTGTATTTCTGTATTCTAAATTTTTTGAGACACTTCATGCCAGAGAGTTAAGGTCTGGCTTTGCCGAGATTATCAAGCATTGTCTGATTTCAGATGGTGAAAAATTTGATGACATTATTAATATTCCTTACAATAAACTTGATTGGCATGAACTCACAAGCCATTCTGTAGCCATTAAAGAAAAAGTAGTAATCGAAGATCCTACAGAACAAGGCTTACGAAAAATCCTCAATTTTGGGCATACAATCGGTCACTCCATTGAAAGCTATTTCCTTAACAAACCTAATAGCAAGCTTTATCACGGAGAAGCCATAGCAATAGGCATGATATGTGAGGCTTTTTTATCTACAAAAAAATTAACTCTCAAGGAATCTGAATTAGAGATTATTTGTAATTACATTCTGAAAATATATAAATCAAATCAGATATCAGCAGATAAAATTGAAGGGATTATTGATCTTACAAGGCATGATAAAAAAAATGAGGGAGACAAAATTAATTGCTCCCTGCTGAGAAGTATTGGTGATTGTGCTTTTAATATCGAAATTAATGATCACGATATTGAGGCATCCATTGCATATTTTAATCAAAAAGTGGGTAATTACACAAAATAATTATTCACATCTTCTGATAAATTTCTTTTGGTAAATATATTTTTTACACTCTTTATTGGATTAATCAGTCTCAAATCGCTTTTTGAAATTCTTTGTTGAACATATTTTTTGAGTATGGAACCAAAGATGACACCAGAAGTAACAAAGGATGCTGTTTTAATTATTTTGTTCATGATATTGGTCGTTAAAAATAAAATTGCTTACTTATTATCTGACAAGATTATAACTCAATTAGTTGGAAACATATTATAAAATATTCGTTAATTTATAAATATTATTGATATAATACAATATCAATTACATTTTAATAACTATGAAATCTGACACTTCAGTAAAAATTCAAAAACAAACAGTCCTCTCCCCGGTGACTATTCATCTTCCCTCCTCCAAAAGCGAGAGCAACAGGGCATTGATCATCAATTCATTTGCAAAAGGAAAACTAAATAACCTTTCCGAAGCCAGAGATACGCAAACTATGCTCAGGCTATTGAAGTCAGATAAAAAGGAATTGGATGTATTGGATGCCGGAACAACTATGCGCTTTCTCATTGCACTTTATGCGCTCACTAATAAAAATAAAATATTAACTGGTACACTGCGAATGTGCGAGCGACCTATTAGCATACTAGTTGATGCTCTTCGTGAGCTTGGTGTCGATATTAAATATCTCGACAAAGATGGTTTTCCACCAATAGAAACTCTGGGTTTTCTAACACAAATGGAAAATCAAATTAAAATAAGAGGGGATGTAAGCAGTCAATATATTTCTGCAATTATGATGATCGCTCCTACCCTTCCCGAAGGATTGACCATTAAGTTGGAAGGAAAAATCGCCAGCAAACCATATATCCTGATGACCTTGGAATTGATGAAGACATTTGGTGCGGAGGCTGAATTTACAGATGACAATCAAATAATTATTAAACCAACAAAATACAAAGCGTCTTCTTTTGCCGTGGAATCAGATTGGTCGGGAGCCAGCTACTGGTTCAGTTTTGTGTCCTTGGCCCAGCAAGCTGAAGTGCTGCTTACAGGACTAAAATTGAATTCATTGCAAGGTGATAATAAAATCATGGAAATAATGGATTTTCTTGGTGTAAAATCGACTTTTACTGAGGAAGGGTTATTGCTTACAAAAAAAGGTCGTGCAGATAATATCTCCTATGATTTCAGCAACTGCCCAGACCTGGCGCAAACTGTTGTCGTTGTTTGCGCAGCCTTAGGCATAGATGCTGAATTGACAGGATTAGAAAGCCTGAAAATAAAAGAGACAGATCGAATTGCAGCTCTGCAAAATGAGCTGAAAAAAATGGGTGCAAAACTCAATGAAATTAATGGAGAAAAATGGGTGGTAATCCCTGCAAATAATATTGATGCAATAGATGATCAAATCTCTATAAACACATATGATGACCACAGAATGGCCATGGCTTTTGCGCCATTGGCCACATTGATGGATATTGAAATCCAACACCCATCCGTGGTCGATAAATCCTATCCCGGATTTTGGAAAGACATGAAAAAAGCAGGTTTCGAATTAATAGTCGATTAGCCACTTTTTTCACGTAGCACCTATTTTATATACCTGAAATCGTGACCGGCTTTCAATTGAATTAAAAACTCATACATCAACTTGATTACATTATCGATATCATCCAGTGCGACAGTTTCTACAGTAGTGTGCATGTATTTTAATGGCAACGAAATCAAGGCCGAAGCAACACCTTCATTGGAATAAGCAAAAGCATCTGTGTCTGTTCCGGAAATTCTTGATAAAGCAGACCGTTGGTATGCTATTTTCTTTTTACCGGCAATATCAAATAACATTTTGAGAACATTGTTATGAACAGAAGGTGCAAATGAAAGCACTGGCCCTTTTCCAGCATGAAGATCTCCCTGTTTAATTTTATTATATCCAGGCGCCGAGGTGTCATGGCATACGTCAGTAATAATTGCCAAATCAGGTTTTATTCGATTAGCCATCATCTCGGCTCCACGTAAACCAATTTCCTCTTGAACGGCATTTGTTACATAAAGTCCAAATGGCAATTTTATATTATTCTCCTTAATCATTCTGGCCACTTCGGCTATCATAAATCCACCGATCCTGTTATCCAGCGCACGGCCAACGAGATATTTATTGTTCAATTCCATAAGCTGGTCATCAAAAGTAACAACCGATCCCACCTGAACTCCCAGTTCAATAACTTCTTCATCAGAACTTGCTCCGCAATCCAGCACCACCGTTTCCACATTCATTTTACCACCTTCTTCTCGTTTGTCGCGCACGTGAATCGCCGGCCAACCAAACACCGCTGAGACCATCCCTTTATCTCCATGAATTTTAGCTCTTTTAGATGGCGCAATTACATAATCAGATCCACCATTTCTGATCACATGAATGTAGCCTTCCTTGGAGATATAGTTAACAAACCACGAAATTTCATCGCAATGAGCTTCAATTACGACCTTGTATTTTGCTTTAGGATTTATGATAGCCGCAGCAGAACCATAGGTATCTGTGATGTATTCGTCGGTATATTGTTTTACATAATCCAGCCATATTTTCTGACCTTCTACTTCAAAACCAGTTGGGGATTCGCAATTCAAATAATTATATAGAAATTTTTTACTTTTCGCTCTCATTGATTATTAGTTTAATATTTCGGCGAAATTACAAAAAATAGTTTTTTAATATTTGATATAATAGTTTCAGTCCGAGGAATAACTTTTCATTTATTCTAATTCAAAAATTCCATTGGCAAAAAATTATCTGACAATATTGATTATTTGCATCAATCTTTGGTTGAAAGCCATTTACTTTGCCTAAACTTTTAATACCATAGATTACAATAATAGACATGAGTGTCAGAGATAATATCAAAGAATTTGAAGAATTACTCCATTTGACAAATTGCAAGTTAATCGCAGTAAGTAAAACCAAACCGATTGAGCTGATCAAAGAAGCCTACACAGCAGGGCAACTTGACTTTGGGGAAAACAAAGTTCAGGAATTACGTGAAAAACCCAGTAATCTCCCTGATGATATTCGATGGCACATGATTGGGCATTTGCAGACAAATAAGGTGAAATACATTGCATCTTTTATCTACATGATACATGCCGTAGATAGTTTGAAATTACTAAAGGAAATTAACAAACAAGCATTGAGAAATAACCGTACCATCAATTGTTTGTTACAGGTTCATATTGCAGAAGAAGAGCATAAATTTGGTTTTGATGAAATTGGCCTGGAAGAAATGCTAACTTCTGAAGACTTTAGATTATTGCAAAACATTAAGGTCGCTGGACTTATGGGCATGGCCACCAATACTGACAATAGCAATCAAATCAAGAAGGAGCTTAGACTCTTAAAAGAAATATTTGATAATATTAAGACTATACATTCTTCTGCGAATATTAACATGAAAGAAATATCCATGGGAATGAGCAATGACTATCAATTAGCCATTGAAGAAGGTAGTACCATGATCAGGGTTGGCAGCAAAATATTTGGTGCCAGAAACTATGCGAATTAATCTAACATTATGCAAAAAATATTCTTAATAACAGGTGCTTTTATGGGTGCGTTTTCAGTAATTGTTGGTGCATTTGGCGCTCATGCACTAAAAGCTATATTGCAAGAATCAGGCCGCATTGAAACCTTTGAGACTGCGGTAAAATATCAATTTTATCATGCGCTTGCCTTAATACTATTGGGCATTTTAATGTTCCAATTAAAAAATCAACTTTTCAATTATGCAGGCTATTCATTTATTGTTGGCACAATTATTTTTTCTGGTTCTCTCTATATTCTGTGTATGACAGGAATTACCAAATTCGGAATGATTACCCCCATTGGCGGCTTGATTATGATTGCCGGTTGGATATTTTTGATGATTGGAATAATGAAATCAATGTGAATTTTAAGGGGGTCTCTATTTTTCTATTACGAAAGCACACAAAATGCCACTCTATTTTTTTGGCAAAACCATTACAGAAATCCGCAAACGATAGTCACCAGATTTGGCGTTTGAGCGAATAGTGATCACTTTGTTTTGACGCCCTATTTTAGATGACGAATCAAAAGCCACGATGATCTCACCATTTTGTCCAGGCAAGACTGGGCTTTCAGGCCATTTTGGGGCCGTGCATCCACACGTTGTCAGTACATTATTTATTATTAATGGAGATTTACCAATGTTTTTAAAAGTAAATATATGTTCAGCTTTTTCACCTTGATAAAGATCTCCAAAATTATACTCCGATTCAACAAATTCCATCTGCGCAAAAACACTGGAGTCTGCCTGTACTTTCTCTTGGGATTTCAACACTATAACATTAAAAATGAAAAGTGGTGAAAAAAATACTATGATATAAAACTTAGTCATACACAATGGTCTATTGTTGATTGCTGAAATATTTGTTATCAAAGTTAATTAAAAAAACTTCTTTCTCAGCCCTGGTCAAAGCGGTATAAAGCCATCGGGTATTTTCTTTACTCATTTCAATATCTTGCCCATTGCCTTGATCAATAAACACAGCCTTCCACTGTCCTCCTTGCGATTTATGACATGTCAGAGCATAAGCAAATTTTATCTGAAGGGCATTTAGATGTTCATCATTTTGTATGGCTTCCTTAAATTTCTTTTTGCTTTTAATGTCTTTATGTACCTCCTTTATTTGATGATACAATCGGTTATTTTCCTCTAAGCTCAATGATGGTGTGTTGCTGTGTAGTGTATCCAGAAAAACCTTGGCTTGAAAAGGTTCCATTTTGGGGTAATCAATGAGTTGAATTTCGATATCTGCAAATCTAAATCCATATTCTTCTTCAAATGAGATTATTTTTCTAACCTCTGCAAATTCACCATTGGCAATGAATCCTGCTTCTGAATCAGGCTCCAGTATAAAATAATTATTCTTTACAACCATGATAATATCCCCTGCTTCAATCTCATCTTCTCTAAACAATATATTTCGTCTTATATACTCGTTGTAACGTACTGCCTGCCAATTTGCTCTGCAAATAATTGCTGTCTCTTCCATTCCAAATTTATCAAAAGCATATCTCACTCCCTCTTCAAGCTTTTCATTGGTCATTTTATAAATATCATTAAACCTTTTTGTCTCCAAAGAAACCTGAACCTCGGCATTAAAAATTGCCTTTCGTAGTTGGGTTGCATTCAGTAAAATTCCCGATTCCTCTTCTTGTCTTACTACATCTGTCAATTCCAATTGCATAGCATCAAGTCCGAAGTGCTCTTTGAGATATGACAACTGAAGAGCCGGACTGTGACTACTCATTACCGGGGGAAGCTGTGCATCATCTCCAACAAAAATTAATTTATTGGAGTGATCTTCAAAAACATACGAAATTAGATCTTGCAAAAGCCCTGTGTTCATAAAACCAGATTCATTTGAAATCATAGAAGCTTCATCGACAATAAAAACTGTTTTTTTATAGTAATTTCTTTGCTTTGCAAATCGCAATTCACCTGTCTTTGGGTCTGCAACTTGCTTATAAATTATTTTATGGATTGTGAATGCCTTTTTTCCAGAATAAGCAGCAATAACCTTTGCTGCTCTTCCGGTAGGCGCCAACAAGGCATACCGAAAATTGAACAATGGCAATACATTAACAAGTGAACTGATCACCGTTGTTTTTCCAGTTCCTGCATATCCTTTGACTATAAGCGTATCTTTTTCAAAACCCGATTTTCCGATAATATCATCTAAAATTGAGAAAAAATACCTTTGCCCATTTGTTGGTTCGTATGGAAATTTTGAATTTAATATGCTGGATATTTTAGGCAAACGAAGAAGATTATTAGATTATTAAAATAGCTGTACGCAAAATTAGATGAACTAACTCATTTTAATTCATTACTTGTTACTTTTAATATCTACCTGTGATTATAAACTTATAAAATTGATGAATTACCCAGAAGCAAAAATAATTGAACAATTTGGAAATAAAGTTCGGATCAGAGTCTGTGGGCTGTGTATTGAATCAGGAAAGGTATTATTGGTTAATCATCATAGTTTAAATGTGCAAAATGAGTTCTGGAGTCCGCCGGGAGGAGGCTTGGAATTTGGACAACCTTCTTCAGAAAATCTAAAAAGAGAATTTTTGGAGGAAACAGGAATTATTATTGAAAAAGAAAAATTCCTATTCGTTCACGAGTATCTCAACCCTCCGTTGCATGCAATAGAATTGTATTTCAAAGTAAACCGAAAAGGAGGAGAATTAAAAGTTGGGATTGACCCGGAAATGGACGAAAACGAACAAATTATAAAAGAAGTCAGGTTTGTATCTTTAGAAGAAATAATGGATATGGATAATAACAACTTGCATCAAATATTTCATAATATCGAAAACATAAAAGAAATTGAGAAAATGCATGGTTATTCTATTTGGGAAAAATAGTCAATTGCATTTGTTTTAAAGGGTTGCACAAATGCTGATATTCAATTTCAAAAATGAGAGTTATACCACATTATTTGATATAATTTCGTCATGCACAAATTGTCATTTATAAGGTATTCAAAGTTTTTTTTTAGAATATTCAACTTTATATATAAATTGGGCTTTAATAGTGAAATTAATTGATTGGGTTAAGCACATATTAATAACTGAATATTAATTGATTGTGTAAACGTAAAATAGATTTCCCAATTGAAATAGCTTAGTAGAAATTTAAGATTAAGGCATAAAATAATTATAATTGCACAAAAAAAGATTACCACAATGGGTACAACAAAAATACTTTCCATATTTTTCTTTGTCGTAGCAATAGTATTAGCTATAGTTTTAGTTAGAAATATCAAGTCTAAAATTGATGACGATAAACTAATTGAGAGACAAGAGCAAACAGTTATTCATAAGTTAAAAATGATTCGTGATGCAGAGGTTGCATACTTATCTACCAATGGAAATTATACCGGGGATTTTGACACGTTAATTAGCTTTATAGATACAGGTAGCATCTATATTACCCAGCGAAGAGAGGAAATCACAATGTTGTCATATGGTGCGGAAGAGGTGACACTTATCATTGATACAATAGGACAAGTATCTGTGAAAGATTCTGTATTTGTGGTAAGAGAGGCAATGTTTTGTTTGGCCCCAGGAACTGTTCAAGAGTTAAATATAAGTGTAGGTTCTACTATAAAAAGAGGTGAAATTGTTGCTACCATATTAAGCAACAAGGGCAAAACCATAAAACTAAAAGCTCCTTACAATGCTACTGTTGATCTAATACCTGTAAGGGAAGGTCAGCAAGTTGAATCAAAAAATGCTTTAGCTTTTTTATCTTATAAGCGTCTTTCAAATATTTCGAACTTACCTTATTTACCAGGTTCCAACAACAAATATAAATTTGAGTTATTTGCTGGAAAAGTAACAAAAGGGAATGTTGTAGTTGACGTTTTTGAAGCCAGTGACACAAAGCCGGTCAACCCAAGGCGAAGACATAAGAATAACAAACATGCATTGAGAGTAGGATCAAGAACTGAGGTGTCTATAGCAGGAAACTGGGAATAATCTTGAATAAGATCGGTCAAAACTCTTTTCGATTAATTAGGAAAATTAAAGACCCAAAATTTGAAATTGATAGGCTGGAATATTACAGCCTTTCGTTGTTTATAGGGCTTCAGGATTTTCAGATTTTAATCACAGATGAGGAGGTAAACCAATGTGTGTTACTTGAAGACTATATACTGGACCCAAAATTAAAGGCTTCTGAGAAATTTTCTGTAACCAAATTTATCTTTGATGACCATCATTTGCTTTTAGCTAATTTTTGGAAAACAATTTCAATAATAATTAAAAATAAGGTATTCTCTTTTGTTCCAAAATATCATTTTGTAGAAGATCAATTATTCAATTATCTAAAAATCAATACACTTTATAATCCAAATGAAGAGGAAGTTATGCTCACCTTTCATAACCAGTTGGATTTAGTCAATGTTTTTTCTGCCTCAAATTCAATCGTCAAGCTAACCTCCGAAGTTTACCCTGATAGAAAGGTTAAATTTATCCATCAAAGTAGTCTACTGATCAATGGAGCAATAAAATTAAATAAGCTTGGACACAGAGACCTTGTGCTCTATATCGACAGATTTGGATTACATATTTTGTTAGTAAATGATAAAAAATTAATATTTTATAATCAATACACAATTAAGAAATTTGTTGACTACCTGAAATATATTAAAATGGCAGCTAATGAACTCGATATTAATTTGACGCAAGATCAGATATTACTCTATGGGTATTTAGGTGCAAATACGCCACAGTTCAATGAACTAAAAAAAACCATGCCTAATCTTAAGCTTGGTAGTAGGCCAGATAATCTCAATTTTGGATATGTATTTGATGAGATATTGGATCATCAATATTTTGACTTATTTTCAACAAATACTATTAGCATATAAACTTGCTATGAAAAAAATCGCTCTATTCCCTGGTTCATTTGATCCTTTTACAAAAGGGCATGAAGATATTGTGCTCAGAGGATTAAATATATTTGATGAAATAATCATAGCCATTGGGCATAACTCTCAAAAGAAAAGATATTTTGAGATTAATGATATGATAGGTAATATCAAAGCATGTTTTTCTGGGCATGCCAACATAAAAGTCGATATATACTCAGGCCTTACAGCAACATATGCACTTAATCAAGGAGCCAATTATCTTTTGAGAGGATTGCGAAATACAACAGATTTCGAATATGAAAATAGCATTGCCATGGTAAACAAAGATCTACACAATGGGCTTGAAACAGTATTTCTTATCACCTCACCGTCATTTGCTTTTATCAGTTCTACCATTGTAAGAGAAGTACATGCCTTTGGTGGAGACGTTAGCAAATATATCCCATATCCTCTTTAATCCATCAAATAATAATGTCTGAAAACATCCCTTATTGCCGGGTAGGTATTGTATGAAGCCTCCTTAAGTTCTGTTTCATTCATCCATTTAGTTTCTTCGATATTTTCTTCCAACTGTGGTTGCATATTTGTATCGTCAATGCAATACATGTTATACCAATAAGTTTTTTTGAGAATTCTCCTCCCATTTTGTTTGTAGGTATGCCAGGTATGACAAATCTTTTTCCCCAATTTTACTTTCACATTGCACTCTTCCTCAACCTCTCGCACGGCAGCTTCTTTTGGTTTTTCTCCTTTATCCAGCTTACCTTTTGGCAAATCCCATTTTTTGAGCCTATAAATCATTAACACCTCGCCTTCGTTTACCACCAAGCCGCCTGCGGCCTTTATAATTGTATAATCTTTTTTTATGCCATAGATAACCGCACCGTAATCCTTTACAGAAAAAGTAATCTCCTCTAATTTTTTAACATTGTTTTGCTTTAAATAAACAAGGAATTTATCAATTAGCTCTACAGTAGCATTCTTAATCAATACTTCACCTGCAAGCTGATCAAAATTTATTGTTGAATCTGACCCCTTAAATATTTTATCGTAAACAGAGGTTTTAACAAAATCTTGATTTGACAATATTATAACCGGGATATCTTTAATAAATATTTTCATAAGCTTTTAAAAACACCACAAGAAATAAAATTATTCCGATTTAGACTGCATATTTTTTGAATAATTATAGTCACAAATAATGTGTTGAAAATCATATTTTTTACTTTTGTCCCTTATAATCAAAATATAAACTTAAAGATGAAAGAGATTGCTAAAATTGTCGCAAAAAAATTACTGGAGATTGAGGCTATTAAACTAAATGTCGAAAATCCGTTTACCTGGGCATCAGGATGGAAATCTCCTATTTACTGTGATAATAGACTTTCATTATCCTTTCCTGAGATAAGGACATATATCAAAAACCAATTAGCAGAATCGATTAAAAATAATTTTCCTGCTGTAGAAGCAATTGCCGGAGTAGCCACTGCGGGTATTCCTCAGGGAGCTCTTGTCGCTGACGCCTTAAATATCCCATTTATCTATGTGCGCTCTAAACCCAAAGGTCATGGGATGGGAAATCTGATTGAAGGAAAAATAACTCCTGGGCAAAAAATAGTTGTCATTGAAGATTTGATATCCACCGGAGGAAGTTCCCTTAAGGCTGTTGAAGCATTGAAAAAAAATGATTTTTCAATATTGGGCATGGTATCTATTTTTACATATGGATTTTCCATTGCCGAAGAAAATTTCACCAATGCGAGAGTGAAGCTGATTTCATTAAGCAGCTATAATGATCTAATAGAAGAAGGACTTCGACTTAACTATGTGACGCAAGAGCAAATATCCAGTCTGAAAAAATGGCGTGAAGATCCTGCCTCATGGGGATTTAGCAATTATGAAAGTTAGATTTATTCTTAAAATAAAATCCGGTACTGGGGTATAATAAATAAGCCCAACTGATTTCGCTGGTCAATCGTGCCCGTTTGGACATTAAAATATTCTTCGAAAATATTACTTCTATTAAAAACATTTTGAAAATCTATTAAGAATTCCTGTGATATTCGTTTCATATTCAGTCGATACCCTATTTTAAAATCTGTCCTGAAATAGTCATCATATTGTAAGGTGAAAGCTTCTGAATCCTTGAACACCGTTTCTCCTTTTGCAATGGAAGCATCCAAATCAATGGGCGTATGAAACCTCCCTCCCGAATAGGTGAGCTTTATATCGGTAGTCAGTACACCCGATTTACCTATTTTAAATTCTTTGCCTCCAAGCAAATTAACAATGTACTTATTATTAAAGGCGGTATTTCTCCATACATCATCACTTCCCTTGTATTTCGATTCGAACAAAGAGGTTGTCAACAGAAAGTAATATGCATTGCTAAAAGTCTTTTCTAACGTAAACTCAACACCATAATTTCTACCCTGACCTTCGTTTACCAAATTAGGTTTTAACTCAAAATTAAAGGAGGTCCCTGAATTAAGGATGGAGTATGAACTAAGGACTGATTCTATAGGAACATTAAAAAGATATTGATAATACCCTTCAGCTTTTATATGAAACCCATTGCCTAATGAATGATTAATTCCGGCTGACAAATGATGGCTTTTTGTAAAAGCCAAATTCTTATTGGTATCCTTGGGGTATTCCCTGAACTGTCTGAAATTGGCTATAAGGGGTTGCATCTGACTATGTAATCCATACCCAAAGGTCAATACAGTGCTTGGCCCGGCATTATACATCACGCCCAGTCGGGGCTCTATCGCTGTGCTGTTATTTAAGGAAAGGCTCTGGAAATGTAATCCGGCAACCATTCTCAGCCTTTGACTAAATTTCAATTGATACTGTAAGTGTGCCTGACTTAGTAGTGTTCCTCCTGCTGCATTGGTGTATTGAAACCAGCTCTCTTCACTTTCCCTTAAACTATCCTGAAAATTAACGTCGTAATAATTAAAGTTAACGCCAACTTCAAGCTTGTTTTTGGCATTCAATTTGGTAACCCATTTTGTATTAATAGAATATTTATTTTGCGATTGATTTTGATGAATATCATCAAGTTGCTGGTTTGGAGGATTATTTTGAATGGAATCAATAATGACCGCAGAGTACTGGTAACTGGCTGCCAAAGATGTGGCGATATAAGATTTCGGATTGAAATAATATGTATGCTTCAACCCTATAACTCCCATTTTTGATCTATTTTTAAGATCTTCTGAAGTGAACAAATTACCGTCAGAATCGGTATTTTCGAGCGGTTCAAAATGTATTTCACTTGCACCTCCCATACCGAATAATTTAAAACTACCTGCTTTTTTTGTAGGTAAATCAATTGCGAAAGTTAAATCCTGGTACTCAGGCACTGCTGCGCCTGTGCCGAAATTAACACCTAATGCTTGAAATAGACTAAAGGTAGAATACCTGTAATTAACCATATATGAGGCATTCGATTTTTTTGAAAATGGCCCCTCAGCACCCAACTCCAATCCATTAAATCCTATTTGAGCTATAAATTCATGTGTAAAACCATTACCTTTTTTCATTTGCAAATCAAATACTCCCGAAATAGTGTTCCCGTAGCTGGCGGGGTAGGCGGAAGTAATGAAGTCGGAATTGGAAAGATTGTTATTATTAAGAATGCTCAATGGACCCCCTGCAGATCCAAACGAATTGTAATGATTAGGACTGGGAATATCAATGCCATCTAAGCGCCAAAGTAAACTTACAGGTGAATTACCTCTTACAACTATATCGTTTCTGGAATCATCTGTATTGGATACACCTGCATAATTACTGGCCATTCTGGCAATATCATTTCTGGAGCCGGCATATCTCCTCGTTTCCTCAATATCAAAAGTTCTTACGCTTGATATAGCTGCTTCATTATTTATTATACGATCGCTTTGGGATGTTATCACTACTTCATCCATCGCCTGAATATCCTCCTCTAAGCTTATATTAATTACCAATTCCTTGCCAATCTCCAGTAGTTGCTGGTTGATGTATGCATCTTTATATCCAATAAAACTGATTTTTAGGTTCAATCGACCAACAGGAACATTTTTAATTTCGTATTGCCCATCGATATCAGTAACTGCGCCTAATAAGGGCGATGTATCTAAAACCACAACTGTAACGCCAATCATAGGATAATGAGAATCGGTGTCTTTTACAGTACCTCTCAGTGTTTGGGTTTGACTATAAACATTTGCTATTCCGATAAATGAAATTAGTAGTAGTACAATAATTCTGTTCAACATTTTTTTGTGGTTAAGTTTCTGTAATGTTAATTCTATTTCATAAAGCATTACAAATTTTTAATACCGAAGTGCTGAAAAGGAAAGATGAAGTGTTGAATGGGAAAGTTGACTTGATTTGTAACTTACTGTAAGGAGAAGGAGGCCTTTGCCTCTTTCTGTCTTAAGACTTTTCTAAATGAAATTTTTCAACCAACTCTCGCGGAAAGCTTCTTGAAACAGGGATTTCAAAGCTCAATATTTTCATTGATAGCATCAACGTACGTGCGTTGCCTGATACTTCAGAAACGAATGATTTGTTAATCAGGAATGATTTATGGCACTGCAAAATATTTTGGTTATTCTTTAGCATATCCAGAACATTCTTTAACGTGGTGCGCCATAGTTGGCTTTTCAATTCATCTTTCTGTATCCAATAGGCGGTAACGTAATTTCCGCCTTCAGCTTTTACGCAAATCAAATCATTGCTGTATATGGTAGTTGACTGTTTCTCGTCAATCGGTATTTGTAAAGAATCTTGTTTATTTAACTGCACAGGTGCTTCTCCAAAAGAAATTTTAAGCAACTTTGCTAATTTTACATTATAAGCAAAGAGCTGTTTTTCAAGAATGTAATTAGTAAATAATACAGGAAATATTCCTATAGAAAATGTCATTCTAATATATGCCAAAAAAATTCCCGGGTATTCATTAATTTGTGGATTTGTAAATCCAAGTTTTATTTGCCCATAAATCCCGTTAAAAATTGATATCAATAAAAGCAAAAAAGTCATACTCAATATATTTTTTAATATGTTCCATTTTGTTTCGTCAAACCATTTAGGCATTAATTTTGGCAACACCTGTATAGTAAAATAAGTTGAACAAAAAGAAATCAAACCGTAGCCAGACAAATAAATGAATAAATCAGGCTCTATCTGTTCAATTCCAAATGGTCTGTATATCAATAAAAAAATGGTGACAAATAGACCAACAACCAAGCTTATAATTATAGCCTGCGTATTTGATTGTACTAAAGGAAATGGCTTAAAAAACCAGCTTTTTATTTGTGATATCATTCTTACTTTATAAAACAATGCAGCTTAAATTTCATATCGCATCTATATCAAATTCATGGCTAAATAAAATACTATAATTTAATTAAACACCCTTGGGTGAAAAACTGTAAATCCAGCAACTATTATCTAGTATGCTTTATTAAACCCAATTTATAATTCTTTGTTCACGCCCATGCCAAACAAAGCAAAATCATATTTTACCGGATCATCAGGATCAAACTTTTTCAGACTCTCCGTTAACTCAACCGCCATGCGCCAATCGACTTGTTTCCTGGAAATTAACTCCAATTTCCTTGCAACTTTTTCTACATGCACATCACATGGGCAAATCAACTGATTGGGTTTGATATTTTTCCATATCCCAAAATCTACGCCATTTGCATCTCTTCTTACCATCCATCTCAAAAACATATTAATTCGCTTACATGCTGATTTTTTTGATGGGCTGGCAACATGTTTTCCTGTTCGTTGTGAGAAAAACTCATTTGAAACAAAATAATTATAAAAATTATTCAGGCCATTTTTTACATTAATTGCTCGATTTTTAGTAGGAATAAATATTTCTTCAAGCGATTCATGCTCTAAATAATACTCTTTGAAAAAATGAATGAAATATAAAAGGTCTGTTGAATTGAATGTACGATGCTTGAAATTCTGAAACGGTTTAAGGTCATTTTCCTTGTGATTTATTATAAAATCATAAGGCGAAAAATCAAATAACGCCATCAATTCCAAGCTCTTATTGATAATCGTCTTGCGAAGACCCCATGCAAATGTGGCAGCAAAAAATCCTGATATTTCTATATCTTGTTTTTTGTTAAATCGATGAGGTATCAATATTGGATCATTTTCGATGAATGCGCTGGTATCATATTTTTTATACTTAGACTCCAGTAATTCAAATAACTGATTTTGATCCAAAACCTTGGGAAATTAAGGTATATATGAAATTTCTACAGGAAACCTACTGTCAACTGCTCCCAACCTATCGTAGGCTTTCTGGGATATTTTAAGAATTACTTTCGAGTTGTCTCCTGTTGGTGAAATAGAACCCACGATTCTCACAAAAACACTTTGATTATTCATCTCATTTCTTACTTGCATTATGGTACCAACTGGAGCATTTCGATGTAGGGCCAGGTACTTCTTTGTATCAGAGGTTTTTTCAATTACCTCTGCAAAACCTTTTTGTTTAATTTTTTCTGCAGGAGCCTCGATAATTTCTTTATCCCGATCGTTATTATCATTTTCAGGCAACATGGATGAATTTGATACATCATCAGGACTTTCATTCATAACCGAAGATGAAACTATTAGTGTCTGACCAATATTTAATACGTCAGATTCGAGCTCATTCCAATCACGTAATTGTGTAGCTGTTACTCCGTAAATCTTTGAAATTGAGTATAATGTTTGAGATGGCTCAACAACATGTACTTTTTTATCCTGGGTAATTTTAGTGGTATTGTCAATACCACTTTCTTTTATTATCAATTTCTGGCCTATGGAAATGCTGTTCTCTGAAAGATTATTCCATCTTTTTAGATCATCCAATTTCACATTGTATTGCCTTGATATAGAGAATAGTGTTTCTGAGGATTTTACAACATGAATAATACCTTCATCGCCTACCTCCGACATAGTTCTGATAATCGGCACTAATACTTTCTGGCCAATTTTTAAGCTTGTTGTACTATTGTTATTTGCATCTTTAATGGATTGCACCTCTACACCATAAATTCTGGATATTGCATATAAGGTTTGACCTGACTCAACCTCATGGAGAATATATTTTTCACCGCCTTCAATAATTGTTCCTATGGAATCTAAATTGGGAGAAAAAACAGCAAAACCAGAAAAACTAAGGCAGAAGTTAATAAAAAATAGTAAAAGATATTTTTTCATAAAATGAAATACAAAAATTTAATTTAACAGGGTTAGATCATTACTGAAAATAACGAATTCGAATCAATTAATTGTGTCTACAAAAGTATAAAAATATCAATCGAATTGTCCTATTGATAGAATCCAATATTAAATAACTTAAATAATTAATTGAATACCTCTTCAACAAATATAGGTCTGATAATTTGATTTTATTTAGCTATAATTCGATTTCAATTTAAACTATCGAATTGATAATTTTTTTGGGTAATCAAATGAGATCAATTTTCCAACTTGCTTATCTACTGATTTCCATGAAGAAAAATAAAACTCTATTTCAGTAATTCCACATGTGGGAATATTGTATATGTCAGACCCTGATAGATAATTAGTAAGATTTGTTAATCCGGGATTATGACCAAAAATCATCAATGATTCTACGGTATTATCAACATTTCGTACTATCGAAATTATGTTCTCTATTGTTCCATGATAAAATAAAGGTTCCTTTCTAATCTCATTAACTGGAAAAGATATTTTCGCAGCAATACTTGTTGCGGTTGAAAAGGCTCTGTTGGCAGGAGATGAAATTATTAAATCAGGTAATACCTTCCTACTCGCCAACCTCCTCCCCATTTCGGGCGCATTATCCTTCCCTCTTTTATTCAAAGGTCTGTCATAATCATCTAAATATGGAGAGTCCCAACTTGACTTTGCGTGTCGTACTATGAATATTTTTTTCATTCTTCAAGTTTACATATAACAATAAATTACGAGGATAAATAAAATATGTTGATAGTATGAAACCATTTAAAACATTATTCGTATTTATACATGAACACTTGTTTATATGTTTATTACTTCATATTTTTGTGTTGCAATTTACTGAAATGTAAAATCATATAACTACAATTGTAGCTTCGATAGTTTTTGCGAGAATGGTTTTAAACCACAATAAAAATAATCTTTATAAAAAATAGTCAGAGATAATTATAGTAGAATCAAAATTTAGAGAAATCAAATATGGAAAAGTTAACAAAAGAAAAATTCTTGAAGAAAGTCTTCAATTATGAACAAAATAAGGAATGGAAATTTGAGGGAGATTTACCTTGTCTAATTGATTTTTATGCAGATTGGTGTGGACCGTGCAAAATGGTGCATCCGATACTTGAAGAACTTGCTAAAGAATATGAAGGTAAAATAAGGATCTATCAGATAGATACTGAGGCGGAACAAGAATTAGCTGCTGCCTTCGGAATTAGGAGTATTCCTTCATTGCTTTTTTGCCCTGCTGAAGGTCAACCTCAGATGGCACAGGGGGCATTACCAAAAGCAGCTCTGAAAAAATCTATAGAAGAAATGCTTCTGAGTAAAAATACTGCTGAAGTAAATTAATCTATTATTTAAAGTACGTTACTATTTACTATGCCCTTTGAACAAATGGGCTTTTTTTTTAGAAAAACCCACACGCCTTTTAACCTCAAATTATTCGAGTTAATTCACATCAAGTTTTAAACTTAATATGAAAATTTGAATTCTGGACTTGCAACAAAAAAATAGCCCCAAAGTGAGCGATTTCTCTGAAGACATCGTTCACCCTGTGACCAGTTTATAGCTTAAAAAATAATTGTTGTATCGCTTAAAAAGTAATTCAAATATAAAACAGAGTTGATTCATCAAACATGATAAATATCAGGTTTGATGAAAATAATTTTTGTATTGTTCAGGTACAATTTATACAGAATTTTGAAGTAAGTCAGTAGCTAAAATACTATACCTATATTAATGCCAATTCTTGGAGAAATTGCGAATTTTGAATCATTTATATCTTTAAAGATATCATCATAATCAGAATTATTAGAATATTTTTTTTCAGTCATCCGGTATCCAAAACCTATACCGATAAAAGCATCTAAAGTAAAACCAAAGGAATTGTTCTTGGTCCTTTCACCAAATAAATGCATCCATCTATCACCTAAAAATAATGCGTATTCAAATTTAGTTTCTTGGGTATTTATTTTGATTTTTTTAGTATTGGTGCTTGCAGAATCAAGTACATTTGCGTTGTGTGTTAGCGATGTTAATCTTACTTCATGGCCAAAATAAAACATCCCAAATCTGCCTTCGGGATGATAAAATTTTTGTTTTACGGCAATATCAAATCCGCTGTCATATACCTTATTCAATTCAATGCTTTCAGAAGATTTGTAAAAAGGGTCCTTAAGAATTGTGAATACAACTTCATACCCTAACCTTTCCTCAAAATAATACTCAAAGGAAAACGGCAATCTCCCAAATACAGTTGCCAATGGATTGGTAGCCAAGATTACCCCATTAAACTCATTTACTACAGGATGAAAATACCTTGATTTATAACTTTTATATTTATACGCTGGTTTTATATAGGTTCCTCTTACCGGATTCTCCTTATCTACAAGTTTGTATATTGGTTTATCATCCTCATAGTAAGGCCTGTAGTATCCTGCAAGTCCCCCGTCTTCCTTATAAAGCTCCCAAAGTCCAACGTTTACGCCATCCTCAATCTTACCCTTCATTTTTGTACTCCCATTTCTGTAATAACCTATATAATCTCCATCTCCTTCAATATATTGTCCTTTTCCTTCTTTGGTTTTATCTTTATAGTAATAAATCCATGTCCCATTATATTTCCCATTTAATATTTCGCCTTCTGCTTTTACCTCTCCACTTTCATAGTATTCTGTATATTTCCCATTATTGCTATTAAAAACTGCATCAGCCTTGATCGTACCATTGTTATTAAATAGCTTCCAATACCCTTCTTTCTTGCCTTGGCGTAATGCACCTTCTGAGCTCAAATTTCCATTTTCATTGTAGGAAAGCCATTTACCTTCTTTTTTATTCTCAATGTAATTCCCTTGGGAAGCTATTATTTCATTTTCATGATAAAATACCCATGGTCCAACACGTTTACCTTCTTCAAAATCACCAATAGCCTGAATATCACCACTTTTATAATAGAAATGCCACGTGCTATCATTCTGACTGCCAACCCGTATTCCTTCTGCTTTCAATTCACCACTATTATAAAACTCCTTAAAGGCACCAATATTTTCATTATAAAAAGCCTGAGCCTTTAATTCACTGTCCTCACTAAAGTAGTTCCATACGCCTTCTTTTTCACCTCTATTAAAATTTCCTTGCGATTTCAATTCCCCGCTTTCATAATAGTATTTCCACTCACTTTCTCTTTTAGAATTGACAATAGAACCTACCTTATTAATATTTCCACTTTCATAATAATATTTCCATTCTCCGCAGTTTGAGCCATTCTTTACTGTTCCCATCATTTTTATTTGTCCACTTTCATAGTAATAAGTCCATAAACTATCAGGGACATTATTTTTATAGTATCCTTCTTTTTCTATGGTTCCATTTATGAAAAGTGATTTGTATGGGCCGGTCAATTGGACAGATAAAGAATCGTTAATAAAATAAATCTCTTTTAAGATTGTCTTTCCTTCATCGTGGTATGTTCTCATCTCAATATTCTGGGCATAGGTATATTTTACTAAACAAATAGCAAGACCAATTAACACAACACCTTTTTGAATAGAAAACATAAATTATTCAATACACCACCTTTTGAGATTCACTAAGTAGTGAATCTATTTCTTAATAATGTTAAAAAATAATTTCTTAATATCTTAGATCAGGCAATGTTTAGGTAGTAATTCAATAAAAATGAATAAAATTGGAAGTACTTTATTGAGGAAAATACAAATAAATATTAGACACGATTAAAAAATAATGACACTAAGATCTTTTTAGAATCATTGCTGTTCTACTTGGAAGATAAACACTTAACTGATCATTTTCTATTGTATTATAGTCCAATGATGTGTCTATTCTTGCAAATCCTCCAACAGCAACATCATCGGTAGAGAGAATAATTTTATATGTCCCTTTTCCAATAGAATTAAATTTATAATCTGCAATTGAATGATTAAAATGAAAATTAAAAGCAAATATTAAATTATTGCGTTCAAAAACAATCACCTTATTAGTTTCATCCATATTGATTTGTTGTGCTGGTAATGATGCTAAAAGATTATATTCCTTTAGCATTGAAATCATGTTTTGATCAAATTTATTTAGGTATTTGTATTTGAGTTCTTCATCTTCTGCTAGTGACCATTGCCGCCTGGCATACTTATAACTCCAATCATTTCCCTCCCTTGGAAAATCAATCCATTCAGGATGACCAAATTCATTACCAATAAAATTTAGATAAGCTTCTCCGCCAAGAGTTGCAGTGAAAAGTCTAATCATTTTATGCAAAGCCAAGCCACGGTCAATAACCATATTCTGATCTCCAACCTGCATATGATAGTACATTTCTTTGTCCATCAATCTAAATGCCAGCGTTTTATCACCGACAATTGCCTGATCGTGGGATTCTGAATAGGCCACAGTTTTCTCGCTGTACCTCCGGTTGGTCATCACGCTCCAAAGTTCATGAATATCCCAGTCTTCGTCTCTTTTTTCCTTGAGGTATTTAATCCAAAAATCAGGAATGCCCATGCCAAGCCTAAAATCAAAACCCACTCCTCCATCATTAATTTTTCGGCATAAACCCGGCATCCCACTCATATCTTCAGCAATTGTTATTGCATTGGGTTTTATTTGATGAACAAGTTTATTTGCAAGCTGAAGGTATTTTATGGCATCCCAGTCCACTCCCTTTAGGAAATATTTATCGTAATGATCAAAATCTACAAAATCTCCATGATGGTGATAAAGCATTGATGTGATACCATCAAATCGATAACCGTCAACGTGGTATTCTTCAATCCAAAATCTCACATTTGAAGCCAAAAATTGTAGCACTTCTTTTTTCCCATAATTAAAGAGTTTTGAATCCCACTGTTTATGGTATCCCTTGTCTCCTTCATGAAAATATTGATGTCCAGATCCGTCAAAATCATTAAGGCCCTCTGCAAAGTTCTTTACTGCATGCGAATGCACAAGATCTATGATCACAGCCAGCCCCAATTTATGTGCAGTATTTACTAATTTTTTAAAATCCTCAGGTGTACCGAATCTACTAGAAACACAGAAATAATTAGATACATGATATCCAAATGAACCATAATAAGGATGCTCTTGAATAGCCATCAACTGTATGGTATTATACCCAAGTTTTTTAATCTTTGGCAACATGTAATCTGTAAATTCAGTGAAAGTCCCAACCCTTTCAGATTCTTGAGCCATGCCAACATGCGCCTCGTAAATAATCGGTGAATTTTGTATCTTTTTCAAATCAAATTTCTGATCTGTCCAAGAGAACTTTTTATTTATATCCCAAACCTGCCCCATAAAATCAGATGATTTAGAATTTTGAACGACTCTAAAAATGTAAGCAGGGATCCTATCATGACTTCCATTCCTGGATTCTACATGAACTTTAACTAAATCACCTTCCTTCAGGTCGCTTTTTGGAATAAATATCTCCCAAATTCCATTATCATTTTTTGTAAGTTTGTGTGAAGACCTATCCCAATTATTGAACTCGCCAAAAAAAGAAATACTATATGCTTCAGGTGCCCATTCTCTATAGTACCACCCCTTTTCTTTTCTACTGTAATTAATTCCGAGTTGCTTGTAAGCCAATGAAAAATTCTTGAGGCTTTTACTTGATCTCTTTATCGCCGCCAAAAGATTTTCAAACCTAATCGAACGATTTGCTATTTCATCTTTATAAGGCTTTAGCCATGGATCCTCTTGGACTATTTTTGGAATTTTTTTATTGATTTTCATACAATATTTAAGGATGGTTTTAGCAACTGAATTCGCTATTGATGCAATTTCAATATTCTAAAATCTAACTTAAACAAAAAAATGAAAATAATTGCGTATTGAGGGAAGGGATTAAAATGAAAAAGGGAAACTTGAGTGCTCCCCCTTTTCAACATCAACCAAACAACCAAAAAAATTATCAATTCCGTATTACAATTTTCTTATAAAAACAGAATTTGTAGTTCTTAATTTCTACCCAAATATATACATATACCTACTATTAAAACACTATTTCATACTTTTTTCCTGAAATAAAATGAAATAATAATTGCCTCATATAAGAGCTACATTTAAATTATATGTTATTTAATCGAATTCAAATTCACTTTTTTTCTTGACCCGATATTCGATATTTTTAAGTCTATAAAGCATCAAAATATAAGATAATATAAATAAATGTACTATTTGATATTTATTCTTAGGCTCTATATTTCTATATAATTTAACTAAAAATGTCTCAAAGACTATATTTTTTAAATTACAATTTAATGCAGATCATTTAGTTTTTACATGCAAATTCTTCTGTATTTTTTTTGCCTTTTCTATTATTAATTAAGTTGTAAAACAAAAAAAGCCCTTAACAAGGGCTTTTTTTGTTTTCATTTGGTCTTTTTGTTTCATTATTTATTTTTCGTGCTATCTCCTTTCGACCCTTTTGATTGGGACGGAGCACCTGAGATTGAATCTCTCATTGATGTATCAGCTTGAATATTTTGCATTTTGTAATAATCCATTAATCCAAGATTACCAGATCTAAATGCATCGGCTATCGCTTTTGGAATTTCAGCTTCCGCCAAAATAACTTTTGCTCTGGCTTCCTGCGCCTTAGCTTTCATTTCTTGTTCTTCTGCAACAGCCATTGCTCTTCTTTCTTCTGCCTTGGCTTCGGCAACTTTTAAATCGGCCGCTGCTTGGTCTGTCTGAAGAGTCGCTCCGATGTTTATTCCAACATCAACATCTGCAATATCAATAGATAATATTTCAAAGGCGGTTCCAGAATCCAGTCCTCTTTTGAGGACAAGCTTAGATATTTTATCTGGATTTTCCAGCACTTCCTTATGTGAGTCGGCAGAACCTATGGAAGTTACAATTCCTTCCCCAACTCTAGCTAAAATTGTATCTTCTCCTGCTCCCCCAACAAGCTGTTGAATATTTGCTCTTACGGTCACTCTTGCTGTGGCGATAAGTTGAATTCCATCTGAGGCTACAGCTGCGACTTTGGGTGTTGTAATTACCTTTGGGTTTACTGAGAACTGAACAGCCTCAAATACATCCCTTCCAGCCAAATCAATAGCTGTGGCTTGTTTAAAGGATAAATTCATATTGGCTTTCTCCGCAGATATTAATGCCTTAATTACATTGGGTACATTTCCGCTTGCAAGGTAATGCGTTTCTAACTCGTTTGTACCCACAGGGATTCCAGCTTTGTTGGCTGTAATTAATTCCCTAACAATTATACCTGGTGGTACTTTCCTGATTCTCATGAAGATCAGTTCAAATAAACCAACTTTAACTCCAGAAAATACTGCCGTAATCCAGAGATTTAAAGGCACGAAATACAAAAATATAAATAGGAAAACTATTCCTAATCCTAAAAATATCAACATTGTCATTGGATCCATTTAGTTATCATTTTAAAGGTTCTACAAAAATTTTATGATCTTTACTTATATTCGTTACTTTTATTTTAGCGCCTGTAGAGAGAAAACTACCTAAAGTTTTTACTTCATAAGTTGAATTATAAATCTCTGCTTTTCCATATGGACGAAGGTTTGAAAGTGTAATCCCTTCTGATCCAAGCAAATGCTCAATTTCTATATTATCATTAAATTTGCTGTCAATAGTAGTATTTAATGCAAATCTCTTCCAAACTCCAGTTTTGAAACTATAAATAGTTACTGCGCCTCCAATCACTATCGTACTCACCAATATAATTGTCCCGGTGTTATTACCAAATTTGCTATAACTAATAATTATTCCGAATACAACAAGTGCTCCTCCTATAATACCCAAAATTGTGGTCCCTGGGACGAAAATAATTTCTATAATCAACAATACCATTCCGGCAACTAAAAGTATTATTACTGTTATCCAATCCATATTTTTACATTCATGAATCCCATCAAATGTAGCGAATTCTTATAGAACATTTCTAAGTTTAATAAGCTTTTGCAAAAACTACTTTTTTGCTAGATGGTTTGCCACTGATGATGCATTTACCTGGCTCATTTTTTTCATCGAGTAGAATACATCGAATGGTAGCTTTTGTTTCAGATTTTATCTGGTTTTCAGTTTCGGCAGTCCCGTCCCAGTGGGCTTTTATAAAACCTCCCTTTTCATCCAATACTTTTTTAAATTCTTCGTATGAGTCTACCTCTCTTGTATTTGATTCGCGATACGTCAGAGCTTTTTGATAAATGGAATTTTGGATCTCAACCAACAAGTTATCAACAACTTCATCGATATTATCTATGCTTACAGTTTCTTTTGTCTTAGTGTCTCGTCTGGCCATTTCCATGGTATTATTCTCCAAATCTCTTGGCCCGATTGCCAGCCTCAAAGGCACACCTTTCAATTCATACTCAGCAAATTTCCATCCTGGTTTATGCGTGTCTCTATTGTCGTAATGGACAGAAATACCTCGTGCTTTCATTTTGTGGATTACTGGCTCAAGTCTTTCTTCAATTATTTTATATTGATCTTTATCTCTTACTATAGGTATAATTACTACTTGAATTGGTGCTAATTTTGGAGGTAGTACCAACCCATTATCATCTGAATGTGCCATTATTAAAGCTCCGATCAATCGCGTACTTACACCCCAGGAAGTTCCCCAAACAAGATCAAGACCGCCATCTTTAGTGGCATATTTTACATCAAAAGCTTTTGCGAAATTTTGGCCAAGAAAATGTGATGTCCCGGCTTGTAACGCTTTTCCATCTTGCATTAATGCTTCAATGCAATAGGTATCAATTGCTCCGGCAAATCGTTCATTTTCTGTCTTCACACCCTTCAATACAGGAATTGCCATAAATTCTTCTGCAAAAGTTGAATAAACATTTAACATTTTGAGCGTTTCTTCCATAGCTTCCGCTTGAGTAGCATGTGCGGTATGCCCCTCTTGCCATAGAAATTCTGTTGTCCTCAGAAAAAACCTCGTTCTCATTTCCCAGCGTACTACATTTGACCATTGATTTACAAGAATAGGTAAGTCTCTATAAGATTGAATCCATTTTTTGTAGGTATTCCATATTACCGTTTCTGAGGTAGGACGAACAATAAGTTCTTCATCCAATTTTGCATCAGGATCAACAACCACTCCTTTGCCGTCCTCACTATTTTTCAATCTGTAATGTGTAACAACAGCACATTCTTTAGCAAAACCATCCACATGATCCGCTTCTCGGCTCAAATATGATTTAGGTATAAATAAAGGGAAATATGCATTTGAATGCCCAGTGTCCTTGAACATTTTATCCAGAGCACCTTGCATCTTTTCCCAGATAGAATATCCATAAGGTTTAATTACCATACAACCTCTAACCGCTGAATTTTCTGCTAAATCAGCTCTTTTAACCAGTTCATTATACCATGCAGAATAGTCATCTGCTCTCTTTGGTAGGCCTTTACTCATCTATAATATATTTTTGGTATGAAATTTGATACTTACCTTTCTGTGTTCATTGTAGCAAAAATAAGTTTTTGCATAAATATTCACTAAATATTTTAAAATATCGTTATCTTTAACGCAGAGTAAAACTGAAGTAAATTAAAATAGAGAAGTTATGAAAGCGCTCAAATCAACAATAAAATTATTCGTAATTGTAAGTTTAATAAGTTTCACATCAATATATTCTTCCGCCATAGCTCAGGAATACGATGATATGTATTTCAATAAATCTGATAGAAAAACAGTAAAAGTTGAAAAATCAACTTTAGTGGCAAATAATAACAAAAGCAATTCCTATAAAGAGATTACAAAATCAACAGAGACATTCTCTTCAAAAAATGTTAATCCGGAATATATTGCCAGATACAAAAGCTCTGAATCAAATCAAGTAAATGAACAGACCGTTCAAAAAAGTGATTCTTATAGCAGCAATGATTATTTTGTTGAAGGTTACGATAAGAGCACCTACGTTTCTGATTCTAAAAATAGTGAAATAAATTATGCAGCCTTAAATAAAAGGGATCAGATGAGTTCTAAAAAGAACTATGGCTCTTTTTCAAATTCAGCAATGAGATTTAGTCCTTACATGGCTATGGGTTTTGGATCGGCTTTCGGAAGATATGGATACAATCCATATATGATGGGATATGACCCTTTTATGATGGGACCTGGAATGAGCATGGGATTCGGCTCTGGCTTTGGATATTCTCCAAATATGTCATTCAATGTTGGCATGTCATGGGGCACTGGATATAATCCTTGGGGCAATAATTTTTACAACCCTTATAGAATGAGAGGTTATGATCCTTGGAGATCATCAATGTACGGGTATAACCCTTATGGAGGATTGGGATTCTCACCATTTTATGGCAGTGGATTTGGTGGATATTGTCCAACTTCAGCTACAAATTCATATTCTCATGGACAAGCTTCTGAATATAATAATGGAAGGAATATTCAATACAAACCCAGAACAACTCGAGTAAGCTCAACAAAAAATAATTCAAGATCAAATAATGAAAATTTAAGAACTTCATCGTCAAATTCAAAAATTAGAGTTCCAAGCAGGACTACTAGTACTGCAGCATCAAATGGAAGAATAAGTAGGGACTATTCTAAAGGTCAGAATGAATATTATAATAAGACAAGAAGAAGCAGTTCATCGGCACGTAGAATATCTTCCAGTAATTCTACCAGAAATGCTTATAGCAGAAACTCCAGTTCCGTTTCAAGAAGTAAGTCTTCTATAAATAATAATAAACCATCGAGAGTAGGTAATTATTCTTCTGGTTATAATAGGAGTAACTCATCTTCAAAATCTTACTCATCTCCGAGCAGGAGTAATAGCTCTAGCTATTCAGGAAGGAGTTTGTCTAGTGGAAGTAGTAATTACAGACCTACAAGTTCATCTCCTAGTAGAAGTAGTTCAAGCTCCAGATCTTCAAGTAGCAGTAGTTCTTCTCGTAGTGGTAGTCGGTAGAATTGTTAAGTTGTAGTAAAAGAATTTCTCAAAATATTCTTATGAAAGTCTTTAAATCACTTATAATAAGTGCCGGATTTGTATTGACTAATAGTTTCTGTATTGGGCAATATATTCCCGGGGCATTTGGATATAACGAGCAGGCATTAATGTTTAGTAATTATAACTACACTGGAAGTGCCAGAATTCAGGGTATTGGAAATACACAAATAAGTTTGGGAGGAGACATAAGTTCAGCGCTTTCAAATCCTGCAGGTTTAGGTTTTTACAATCATAGTGAAATGAGCATTACGCCGTCATATAATGTATTTTCGGTCAATTCCAATTACATTTCTAATCAGACCAGCTCATCCCTGGGAAAATTTAATATTGACAACTTAGGGGTAGTTTTCAACAAGTCTATAGATGAAGCAATACCAGGTAAATGGAGAGGGGGATCATTTGCCATTTCAATTTCAAAAGTAAATGAGTTCAATAGTGAAATAACATATTCTGGTTTGAACCCAAATAATGATATACTAGATTTTTATGTTCAGGAAGCAAATACTCAGAATGTCCCGGGCAATGAATTAAGTGGTATAACATTCGGAGCTTTTTCTACCTATCAAATTTCTGAATTTTCAGATGCTTATGCTAATGGAAATGATACCACATTTGTTCCTTTCTATGATAGAACATTTTTTAGCGAATTTCCATCTGATAATTTTCCTACGAACCAATCTGAAATTATCAGTACATCCGGGAGTCAAAATCAATGGAGTTTCAGTTATGGAGGAAATTTTAATGACTTTATATATTTCGGGGCTACCTTGGGCATTCAATCAGTCAGGTACAATATTGTTAAACAATACTCTGAAGTTTACCCAGGGCTTACTGGAGATATTGTAGATAATACAAAACTAACGGAAGATTTACTTTCTGAAGGTTTTGGAGTGAATGGAACATTTGGATTAATTATAAGACCTGTCAATCAAATGACCATAGGGATTTCTCTAATTACTCCCACCTATCTGTCAATGAATGAAAAATATTATTATTCGACTGAAGCCAATTACAATAACTTCGATATGTCTGATTATGGGAATTATTTTGATAGCAACTATGATCTAATCGAAAACCCCGATGCATTATATACAACATTTTTTGAAGATAACGCCACGCTTAATAAACAAACTTATGAAGAAGAAAGCTTATTTGATTATACCATTACAACACCACTCAGGCTTAATGCCGGTGCAACATTTTTCTTAAATAAAAACGGTTTTATAAGTGCTGATATAGAATATGTAGATTATTCAACAATGAAACTCAAAGGCAAAGAAGGGTCTCTTGAAAGTGACAACAATGCTATCAAGGATATGTATAATTCTGTTGTTAATGTAAGGGTTGGAGGAGAATGGAGATTAAATTCCTTTAGGCTAAGAGCAGGGTACAACTACCAACCAAGTCCATTCAAAGATGATAAAATAGAAAAAACTACTCAAGTTTTTTCAGGTGGTGTGGGCTACAGGTCAGGCAAGTTTTATGTAGACTTAGCAGCTTCATATAAACAGTTCAATAGTGTTTACACACCTTATAGTTTAGATAATCCTAACGACATACCAACATTTCGTACTAGTGCAGTGGCAATAGAAAATAACAATATGAATATTGTTGTCTCAGTAGGTTTATTTTTCTGATAAATTAATTGCCTCAATGACTTGTTTTACTCTCAAATCAATGTCATTTAAATGTTGTTTAAGGCAAATCTTTGATTGATCATAGTATATTTTTCGTCCTTCCAATTTGCTCTTTAATTCTAAATATAGATCGTCAATTGATAAATTTTTTAATAATGGCCGCTTGTGATTTGACTTTCCTGAAAGCTTATTGAACAAGTCATCTAAGGCAACATCTAGGAAAATAGTTGTTCCATAATTATTCATTAAATCCATATTATTAAAAAAGCATGGAGCTCCTCCACCTGTAGCTAATATATAATTTTCATTATAGTCCAATAAATGTAATAAGCATTGTCTCTCTTTGTCTCTAAAATATGCTTCTCCTTTTTTAGCAAATATATCTGTTATTGACATTTTTTCTTTATCAACGATTTCTTCATCTAAATCGAGAAATTTTACATTAAGCTGATCGGCTATAATTTTTCCAATAGTGGATTTACCGGATGCTGGCATTCCAACTAAAAAATATTTTTTACTAATCATTAATAATGAAAAATTAATTCGTCAATTTTCAAATTAAGAAAGTCTGATTCTTGGATCCAGCGATGCATAAATGAGATCAACAAAAATATTTATTGTTACAAATAGCATCGCTACAAACAATGTTATGCCCATTACAACTGGAAAATCCAAACTTTGGACAGCCTTAATTGTTGTAAACCCTAAACCTTTCCAGTCAAAAATATACTCTACAAAAAAAGCTCCTGCCATAAGTGATGCTAACCAGCCTGATACTGTAGTGACCACAGGGTTCAATCCATTTTTTAATGCATGCTTTAGCACTACTTTTGGCTTTTCCAAACCTTTTGCATAAGCAGTTCGAATATAATCCATGGAAAGCACTTCCAGCATAGAACTTCTTGTCAATTGTGCAATTATTGCAAGAGGCCTTATTCCCAATGTTATGGCAGGTAAAATCAAGTTTTTTAATTGTAATTCTTTACCCCTAATTGGATCATTTACCCACAACTGCCCGGTTAAATTCAATCCTGTATAATCACTTAAGTAATATCCGAATACCATAGCAATAACAATTGCCGAAACAAAAGAGGGAACTGATATACCCAGCACTGAAATTGAAACCAATAAATGGTCAATAAATGTATTATGATTAAGCGCTGCTATTATACCAAATGATACCCCCAAGACACTAGCTATTAGCATGGCTGTAAATGCAAGCCAAAGCGTATCGTCAATATTATCGAAAATAATTTCAGTGACTTTTTTATTTGTTTGGAAAGAACGCCTCAGGTATGGCATTTTCAATACAATACTTTTTGAATTAAATTCATAGATCTCTAAAAATTTATATTTCTCTTTGTTCTCTAAAGTATTTTCATGAATGGATAAAATCGAAAGATCATTTAGATACTGCGAAAACTGAATATGCAAAGGTTTATCAAGCCCCAGTTCTTCAGTAATTGATTCCCTTGTACTTATATCACTTCTTTGTCCTGCAATTAATGAAACCGGATCACCAGGCAGGGCATGAAACAAAAGAAAAACTACCACAATTACGCCAAACAAAATTAATATACCAGAGCTGATTCGTTTAACTAAAAATATAAACATGAAATAACTAATCAATTAATTCAACAATATCATCCTTGGAGGGTATATCATTATTGTGCCACTTGCCAATAACAATTCCATCTTTCAATAATATCAATCCTGGATTTGCCCTAATCATTGCCTTGATTACAGTTCCATCAGCAAAAAAATACGGCATTGCAATTTGGTATTCGTGCCTGAAGTTTTCAAATGTTGCTTCATCATTTGCTGTAATTATCCAAGAATCGGCAACTTCAGAAATAGAGCCAACTAATTTATTAATATGTGAAGTTTTATCCAGGTCAGCTTTGTTTACATCATTATAAAGTACCAAAAGCTTTACTCCGCGAAATGTCTCATTAGTGAAATCTCCATCATCATTCCATACATTATAATCCGTAATTTTTGGCTCAGCTTCGGGATTCATAAGCACCATTTCAACAAATTTGTAACTTGTATCAGTTGGATAACTTTCAAAATCAAAGCGTTCTCCATTTTTCAGCATTATATATTTGTATATATAATCTTCTGACGGCTTCATGGCAGCTTCTATATCAACTCCAATTTTATAAGGCCTAAAATCAATAATGGGTAAATGCTCTATTGAAAAATAGGCAATAAGTATATTTACTGCAAAGGTTATCCCCAAGATAACTTTACCTATTTTTTTCTCAAATACTGGAAAATAATTTTTACTCCTAATAACTAAAAATATTGATAATACTAGTAGTAAAATATCTTTTGCGAAGGATTGCCATGGAGTGAGCGGAATAGCATCACCAAAGCATCCGCAATCAGTTACTTTATTAAATGCAGCTGAGTAAAAGGTAAGAAAAGTAAAAAATACAATTAACAATAATATTGCTCTGGATGTTACCTGCATTCTAAAATTTATCAATACTGCTACTCCTAACAATATCTCCAGAAATATCACAACTAAACCAATTAACAACGCATATGGAACTAAATAATGAAATATCTCAGATATATCGCTGGAAAATACTTCAAAATATTCTTCCATTTTAATAGCTGTGCCTATTGGATCATTTAGCTTTACAAGGCCTGAAAAAATAAAAAGCCCTCCTACAAACCACCTGACTATTTTATCAGAAAATTTCATGTGTCAGATTTCAACTTTATCAAACAAAAAATTGCATAGTTCATCATATCTTGATAATTGGCTTTAATACCCTCCGAAATTACTGTCTTGCCTTCATTGTCCTCAATTTGCTTTACTCTCAAAATTTTCATTAGAATAATATCAGTAATGGAACTTACTCTCATGTCTCTCCATGCCTCATCATAGTCATGATTTTTGTTTTCAAGAAGAATGATTGTCTCCTTTACTGTTTTGTCATATAATGATTCAACCTCATCAAATTTCATTTCCATTGGAGATTCGATAGAGAGTTTCATTTGAATAATAGCCATAATACAGTAATTTACTATACCCAAAAATTCATTGGCAATTCCATCATCAATTTTTTGAATCCCCTTTTCCTGTATCGACCTAATTCGTTGAGCTTTGATCATTATTTGATCTGTAATTGATGGAAGTCTCAAAATCCTCCATGCTGTGCCATAGTCGGTCGTTTTCTTCTCGAAAACTTCTTTGCAGGCTTTTATAACTTCTCTATATTCGCTTATTGTTTTGCTGACCAAAATGACTTTTTTTTCTAAGTGTTACGATAATAATTAAAAAACTAATTGGCTTCGAAAGATAAAGTATTTTATTCAAAAAGTACACTTAACCTAAATGGAAATCTGCTTGATCTGTCCTCACCAAAAATAATGGGGATTCTCAACATTACAAATGATTCATTTTTTGATGGAGGTAAATATTCGAATGAAAAAGAAATTTATATTCAAGCCGAAAAGCTGATTAATGAAGGTGCTGATATTATTGATATTGGTGGATATTCATCTCGTCCCGGTGCAATACATATTGATAAAAATATAGAATTAAAAAGGGTATTAAAAGGAATAAAAATAATAAAGAATCTTTCAAAGAGTATCCATATTTCTGTTGATACTTTTAGATCAAATATTGCGGAAATATCCATTGAGTCAGGCGCTGGTATGATTAATGACATCTCCGCAGGTAGTCGTGATAAAAAAATGTTTCAAACTATTTCAAAATATAATGTGCCTTTTATTGCGATGCATATGGAAGGAACTCCACAAAACATGGCTAATATGATTACCAGTGAAGACATTCTTAAAATAGCATTTAAATACTTCAACAAAAAACTAGAAATACTAACACAATTTGGTATAAAAGATGTTATTATTGATGTAGGCTATGGGTTTTCAAAATCAACACTTCAGAACTTTCATTTGTTGGGTAATTTAAAATGTTTTAGGATTTTTAACCAGCCCATTTTAGTAGGTATTTCCAGGAAATCCATGATATACAATATTTTAAAGACTAACCCTGAAAAGGCGCTGAACGGTACAAGCATATTAAATACAATCGCACTACTTAAAGGGGCTAATATTTTACGAGTGCATGATGTAAAGGAGGCAAAAGAAGTAATTGATCTAATTAAATTAATTCCAAATTGACACTACTTTTTAATATAGGATTTCTTGAGATAAGCTGGGTAGATATTATTGATATTTTTGCAGTAACGCTACTTTTATATCAGGTGTATAAACTAATGAAAGGTAGTATTGCCTCAAAAGTATTTCTTGGCTTTATTTTTCTCTACCTCACATATCTAATGGTTAATGCAGCTGAAATGGAGTTGCTCTCAGCAATTCTTGGGCAATTTATGGGCGTTGGAGTTTTGGCACTTATTATACTATTTAGTCCTGAGATCAGAAAATTTTTATTACTTATTGGGAAATCCACAACATTTAGTAGAGAAAATTTTTTAAAAAATCTCCCCTGGAAAAAACAAAGCACTGAAGATCAATTTGATGTAAATCCAATAATTGATGCCGCAAAAATACTTGGAGGATCATATACTGGTGCTCTAATCGTATTTTCAAGAGAATCTGAATTGAAATTTTATGTCGATTCTGGCGACCAGATTGATGGAAAGATATCTAAAAGACTTCTTCTGTCTATTTTTAATAAAAATAGCCCTCTACATGATGGTGCTGTTATTATTCAAGGTGGGAAAATTTCTGCTGCCAGGTGCATTCTGCCTATAAGCGATCTGGAAAATCTTCCAGCACAATTTGGCCTCAGGCACAGGGCTGCTATTGGAATGAGTGAAATTACCGACACGCTTGTTCTTGTTGTTTCTGAAGAAACCGGTCAAATGTCAATAGTAAGAACGGGAAAAATACATCATAATATGTCGATCAAAGAAATTAGAAATATAATCAATGAGTACTTCCATGAAGATAAAAATATTAAGTCTGACACTCCGATAACAAAAATTGACAGTTTACTTGACGCCGAAATAAAAAATGAAACAACGGAGACAAAAGATAAATCTCAAGAAAAGAAAAGCCTAATATAATTTTATAAATTATTGAATATATAAACCTAATTTTATAGACTACAATATTTCAAATAGCCAGTCAGGCATCTTTTCACTTTTACAAAAGAAAATATATTATTCTTGAAGTGTAGAATAGTAAAGATTGATTTGTATATCATCTTTTACTGTTACAGTCTGATTTACAGTAATGATTGAATTCCACAGATTTGATTGACCAACAAGCAAATTAATATCAGATAAGGTTCCACTAGTTAATAACTGAATATAATTAGTGATATCTCCAATATATTTCCCTTCGTTTTCAGAAGCTCCTCTAATAAAGGGAATGCGGCCAACAGTTTCAAAAATCGTAGTATTATCCGTAGAATCAACTTGTCCTACGAATTTATTATTTTCATCTGCTATATATAAATCAAGTGAAGTTGAAGGACTTAAAAAGTCATCATATTTCTGGATTGGCATTACGATTTCAGCCTTGTTTATCACCAAATGTTTAATTGTGTCTATAAAATCTAAATATGTCCCAATATTTAGTTTTGTTAAAATACCTGTGCTTCCCTGTGAATAAGAGAGGCCATTATCTGTTTCAAATTCCGTGTGAAAATCAGGGATACCTTCAATTGGAGTACCAGACTTATCCAACGTGATATTATTATAATACCTGGTTATGTTTTCCCCTTCATTATCCCTTCCATCAAAAATGAAATCAAAAAATGTGGTATCCTTTAAATCATGAATATATAATCTTAAAAATGTCGATTGGCTTTCAGCGTACACACCAGTAATTAATTCATTACCCTCTTCTGGCACAAAGGCAAACCCATTAAAAAATTTCCTGAATTCAATGTTGTCATTATACGTCAATGTATCAGCTTTGGCTTGATCTAAAAACCTTATCCCTAATTCATCTGATAATTTTGCTGAAAATACAGTATCAACGATGCTAAGTGAATCAAAAGAAGACAAATTGAAATTAAAATCGCCAAGTGGTTCGGAATTATAAGGTGTTGAATTTTTTGTGAGATAAAGAGAGTCTAATTTTATCTCCTCTTTTAATTCATGTACGAATATCCTTTTATTTCCAGTGAGTTTGCTTTTTTCGCCATATAAATAGTTGACATTTATTTTTAACACTAAACTATCAAAAACAAAATCATCATTTGGCCTGAATCTAGCGGCACTAAGATATAAACTAGAGAAAGATTTTGACTGAATCTTACCAAAATCTAGTGTAGAATAACTTCCAACTAAGAATCTACCTCTTGTAATAAGCCTCCTTGTTTGACGATCAAACTCTATTCGAGTTGATATATCAGAAATTATGTCTTCATACTGAATAATTGAGGTTGAAAGTGATATTTCATTGTATTTCGCTACAAAAACGCCGTTTTCGGGATTAAGTTCTAAGCCGATCTCCCCAGGCTCCTCACATGAAATGATAAAAATGGCTAATCCTAAGATTAGTCCAATTTTCCTAACCCACAAGGTCATTGTACAAATTGTAGTATGACTCTTCGTAATTTTCGTCTTTTTCAATAGTATCAATTAGTACTTTCTCATTTTTTTCAACTGATGCAAATATTGCATTCAAGCCATTTTTGAATTCATTTTCAGATTTTATAGTCACATCTGCATACTCTATTCCCAGCTTGATAAACCCTTCATAATCTTTAGATCCCAACGATCCAAGCATATCATCTTCAATATCCATCATTTTGACCTTTTGGATCAAATCTACTCCGAATTTATAATCAAATGGAGTATCGTACACCGTAAAGACAGATTTAGCATTTTGAAAAATAGGGTCGTTTTTATAGGTAGTTTTAAGATACATAGGAATCAAACTCGTCATCCAATCATTGCAATGAACTATATCTGGTGCCCATCCTAATTTTTTTACAGTTTCTAAAGCACCTTTGCAGAAAAATATGGCTCTCTCATCATTATCCTCATAGAAATTATTTTCCTTGTCATGGAAAACGCTTTTTCTATGAAAATAGTCCTCATTATCAATAAAATACACCTGCAGTTTTGCATTTGGTATTGAAGCTACTTTGATGATTAAAGGCTTTTCTTCATCTCCTACTGAAATATTTATACCTGAAAGCCTTACAACTTCATGTAATCTATTTCTTCTTTCATTAATTAATCCAAATCTTGGAACCAATATTCTGATTTCCATGCCCCTCTCTTGCATTGCCTGTGGTAATTTTCTTACCAAATCTGCAACTTCTGATGTTTGAAGAAAAGGATTAATTTCGCTTGCTACATAAAGAATACGATATTTTGACATAATTCTATTAGCTTATTTATTTTATTAAAATTGATCACAAAAGTACGAATTTTATAGTAAAACTCAATAGATTTTAAAAAAGAAACAGTAGTTTTGCACCCTTTTTGAAAATGCTATCATGAAGATCTTTTTTGATATTCAAAATTTGCGCCAGTATATAAGGCAAATCAAGCTTAAGGAAAAGTCGATTGGTTTTGTGCCTACCATGGGGGCATTACATAAAGGTCATTTAAGTCTAATTCGTACATCCGCATCACAAAATGATATTACCATTTGTAGCATTTTTGTAAATCCAACTCAATTCAATAATCCTAATGATTTAAATAACTATCCCAGGGAATTGGAAAATGATATATCTGAATTGGAAAAAACTCAATGTAATGCTGCTTTTATTCCATCGGTTAAAGCCATGTATGAAAATGATTTCATACTAAATTTCAGCTTCGGTTATCTCGAAAATATCATGGAGGGCAAATACAGACCTGATCACTTCAAGGGTGTTGGTCTTGTCGTGACTAAATTATTTAACCTTGTAACTCCAGACAAAGCTTACTTTGGCTCCAAAGACCTGCAACAGTTAACATTGATCAATAAACTTTGTAAGGAGTTACTTTTTGATATAGAAATTGTGGCTGTATCAACAGTTCGGGAATCAGATGGTTTGGCGATGTCTTCACGGAATAATTTGTTAACCGAAAAAGAAAGGAAGAATGCTGCCGAATTGTATAAAGCTCTGAAAGTAGCAAAAAACAAAATACTTGATGGTGAAAATGTAGTTTCTGTGCAAAAATTCATCACACATTATTTTGATTCTTTAGGAACTATAAAACTAGAGTATTTTGAAATTGTGAACACTACAGATTTGAAAAGAATCACAGACAATATCGATTTATCCAAGGTGTCATTATGCATCGCAGGACACATTGGAAAAGTCCGGTTGATAGATAATATATCATTAAATTAACATAAATTTGCTTCAGGAATTTGATTAAAAAATGTTAATAGAAGTTGTAAAATCAAAAATTCATAGAGTAAAATTAACTCAAGCTGAACTTCATTATGTAGGTAGTATTACTATCGATGTCAATCTTATGGAAGCATCAAATCTCATTGAAAATGAGAAAGTTCAGATAGTAAATATAAATAATGGCGAACGACTTGAGACATATGTCATCAAAGGAGATCGGGGCAGTGGGCAAGTATGCCTAAATGGCCCTGCGGCAAGAAAAGCACAGATCGGAGATATTATTATAATTATTTCATACGCTTTAATGGAATTTGAAGAAGCTGAAAAACACAAACCAACAATCATTTTTCCTGACATAAACAACAAAATAATTGGCTAATAAAACGCGTAAACTTGCCTTCGATATTCTTAAGTACTCTGCTACTTTAGGGATTGCTTCCTTTCTATTATGGTATGTTTATAAGGACTTTTCAGTTGAAATCCTTATGAAACAAGTTAGAAATGTTAATTATTACTGGATTATCATTTCTATTTTATTGGCCCTATTCAGTCATTACTTGAGAGCTTACCGATGGAATATTCTATTGGAGCCTTTAGGGTATCATTTAAAAACAAACAGAACATTTATTGCTGTTATGGTAGGTTATTTTGTCAACAACCTTGTACCAAGGCTTGGCGAAGTTACAAGGTGTGGGATTTTAAAAAAAAATGATCAAGTTTCAATGACCTCTGCTTTTGGTAGTGTGGTTGCTGAAAGAGTATTGGATTTGATCATTCTAATTATCTTGGCTTCCATTACTTTTCTAATAGAGTTTGACAAACTAAATCAATTTGTATTGGATAAATTCAAAGATAAATTTCCGGATTCTGAATCAATATATGGTATAGCCTTCACGGCATTAGGCATAATTATTTTTGCTATCATAGTGTTATTAATTCTTTTTAGAATTTTTAGAGAGAAATTACATAAAAACTCCATATATATTAAAACTCGTCAATTTATTCTTAAAATGTTAGAGGGTTTTCTAACTATCAGGAAAATCAATAATCACTTGGGGTTCTGGCTTGCAACATTCGGAATTTGGTTTCTTTATTATTTAATGCTAATCGTTGTTTTTTATGCATACCCTCCAACTTCAAACCTGAATCTTGTCGCTGGTCTTACAATATTAATCATGAGCGGACTTGGCATGTCTGCACCAGTTCAGGGTGGCATTGGTGTTTTTCACATTCTAGTTAGTGGGATTTTGGTGCTTTATGGTGTCTCTGTAGAGGAGGGTAAAATCTTTGCTTTAATTGCTCATACTACCCAGTTCATGACAATAATGATTTTTGGAGGAATTAGCTTCATTATTAGCCTATTTATGAAACATAAATCAAGTTATGTCGTCAGTGAATAAAATTTTGTCATTTTCTGAAGCAAAAAAAAGAGTTTCCAGCTGGAGGGAATCGGGAAAAAAAACTGTTTTTTCTAATGGTTGCTTTGATATAATTCATGCTGGCCATGTTGACTACCTTGAAAAGGCCAGACAAAAAGGCGACCACTTAATTGTTGGCTTAAATACAGACCAATCAGTAACAATATTAAAAGGAAAAAACAGGCCTATAGTTGATGAAGTTTCCAGGTCGAGAGTATTAGCTGCGCTTGAATTTGTTGATGCAGTAGTTTTATTTAATGAAGAAACACCTTTGCATTTAATTAAAGCCCTGAAACCAGATATATTAGTAAAAGGAAAAGATTATGAAATCAGCAACATTGTTGGCGCTGAATTCGTATTGCAGAATGGAGGAAAAGTTGAAACCATTGAATTGACTGAGGGGCATTCTTCCACTAATGTTATTAATAAAATCAAGAATTTAAAATAAATAAAAATGATAATTATTATCGCTGTATTTTTCATGATCTTAAGCTTTGCTGTTAGTTCAAGGTTAAAAAGAAAATTTAAAAAATATTCTAAAACACCCCTATCATCCAATTTTAGTGGTAAGGAAATTGCTGAAAAGATGCTGGCTGATTATAGGATTTATGATGTGCAAGTGGTCTGTCACCCGGGGTCACTTACTGATCATTACAATCCAGCAAATAAAATAGTTAATCTTAGCGAACCAGTATTTCATGGAAGAAACGCCGCTTCAGCTGCAGTCGCATCGCATGAATGTGGCCATGCCGTTCAACATGCTACTGCATATAAATATTTAGAAATGAGATCGGCTCTTGTGCCTTTGCAAAATGTAAGTGGTAAAATCTTAAATATCATTGTGATAGCTAGCATTTTTGGCGGGTCCATGTTCTACTCTGTTTTTCCTACTGATTTAGTATTATTGACAATTATAGGTGTCTATTCAGTATTAACTATCTTTTCAATTATTACCTTGCCCGTAGAATTTGACGCAAGCAAGAGGGCATTACAGTGGATTGATTCCAATGGCATTGTAACAACGCAAGAACATGATATGGCCAAGGACGCCTTGAAGTGGGCATCACTCACATATGTTGTCGCTGCACTTGGATCATTAGTAACCTTGCTATATTTTGTCTCTATATTTTTAGGAGGCAGGGATTGATTCAAGAAATATTAGTAACTTATACTTATACTGAATCAGGTAAAGTATTTTGGTGATTCAAAGACAAAGAACATCTCTCACCATTTCGTAATTGTGATCAACTTATACGATTATAAAACCTACAATAGCAATTGATAATATCATTCAATACAGTTCAATTACTCACAATTCTTAGCTAGAATAACTTGCGATAGTTTGGTTTTGACACAATCTCAGATTTGAAATAATCCGTGATAATGCACTATTTAGCTTATAGTGTTTTTATATAATTATATTGTACTTTTATTATACAATGCTTGATTTTCAGTCATATTTTACTCAATTTTGATGTGCCCATGCAAAACTAAATAAAAATTATAGTTCTAATTTAATTGTATAATTCTTAGATGGAAGATTATAACAAGATTATTGAGTCATTGAATGTTCATTTTAAAAAAGCTAATAATATTCATATCACTCAACCTATCACAATTGAAAATTATTATGATGTTGAAAACACTGTTGTAAAATTAAACAACGGTGAAATTAGGTTTGGAGATAAAAACGAGCTTGTCCAAAAAGGAGATATCCTATTTATTCCAGGTGGCAAAAATGTATCGGTAACATTTGGTACTGGCAAATCTATTAGTTTATCCAATGATGAATTCATTTCAAGAAAAGAAAGTTTTTTTAAAAGCGTTGACCTTAATATTATTAAAGAAGAAGTAATTGAAAGCTTTACTTATGTAAATTTTGACGCCAAGGTTTTCGACTCTGTCAATTTTTTTGCATCTCTAGATATTCCTCCATTCGTAATACATAATAATGCGAAAATTAATCCTGCCATTGAGACAATTATTGAAGAAACAACATCAATAATGCCAGGGCATGAACGAATAATTAAATTAATTACTGACCATCTTGTTGTAGAAATAATAAGATATGTGATTAAAAATCAATTATTTGTTGAGCAACTTGCTACAAATAGCACATACTTTAAGGACCCAAGACTAATAGATATATTCGCTTATATCAAAGATCATCTGAACGGCGATTTATCAAATAAAAAATTAGCATCCGTTGCAAATGTATCTGAAGATTATGTTGGTCAATATTTTAAAATGTTGACAGGTATAAATCCTCAAGATTATATTGAGTATCAAAGAATGGAGCAAGCTGTCAGCCTGCTGAGAACATCGAAGAAAAGCATAATGGAAATTGGTACTGAAGTTGGCTATAAGGATACTGCTTATTTTTGCAGGAGATTTAAAATGATGTTTGGAATTCCGGCTGGGAAAATGAGAAGAAGAGATTCTCTTATGAATGTATAACCCCAACACTGTTTATTTGGTCACGAATATTGGCCGCTTTTTCTATAAAATTACTGTTTTTCTCTATTGCTGTACCAACAACAACCATATCTGCTCCAGATTTAAACACCGATTCGATTTTTAATGAGGAATTTATTCCTCCCCCAACAATCAAGGGTATGTCTATTGATTTTTTAACTTGCATAATCATCTCTGACGGCACTTCCATTTTAGCTCCGCTACCTGCATCGAGATAAATTAACTTCATACCTAACATTTCTCCAGCAATTGCCGTACACACTGCAATTTCATTTTTATTTGTTGGAATTGGAGTAGTTTGACTTATATGAGCAACGGTGGTATTGCTATCATTTCCAACTAAAATATATCCAGTTGACAGCACTTCAATATTTGAATTTTTAAGTACTGGGGCTGCACTTACATGTTGCCCAATTAAAAGATCAGGATTACGTCCAGAAATTAATGAAAGAAAAAGCAATGCATCGGCAGACTTATCAATATGCAAGTTGCTCCCAGGAAATAAAATCATTGGAATCTTCGAATTTTCCTTTATCAATCTAACTGTTTCACTTAAAGAATCATTTACTAAAAGACTGCCTCCTACAAAAAGGAAATCAATGCAATGTTTTTCACAAGTTTTTAGTAGATTTTTGAGCGATTCCTCATTTTTTATTTTATCAGGATCTATTAAAACAGAAAGTGACTTCTGGTTATTTTTATCTCTTGTGACAAGTGATGATAGAATCTTAGTCCTGCGCATTCTCAGTATTTTTACTAATAGAATTCAACTTCTTCTTGGCCGACTTCATAATTAGCTCAAACGCCTGTCCTGATAGTTCACTAAATAGTTGATCAAAAAATCTTTGGTATACTCTATTAGATTTTGGTCTTCGATATGAATTTTCACTTTTTACTTCCTTGCCAAAAAATCCTTTCAATATTATTGCCGAGAATATTAGTCCCGCTCCAATGCCCAAAGTGATTTTTCCCAAATCTGCGATTTTAGATTTTGACACCGTCAATTCATCATTAATCTCATCTTGAATAAGATGAGATTGCTTCTCGAGTAATTCTATTTTTTGCTTAATTAGTGTCTTGTTGATCGCTGTCTTGCTCATCGTCTTGTTTTGTCAAAGTCTCACTAAAAAAAGTTTGAAACAAATGGTTAGTAAACATTCTATCCTTCAAAACTATAAGAAGAATGCAAATAAATAAATAAATTAAACCAACAAGCCCAAATCCCATTGGAGTGCTATCAAAAATATTGCTGAAGAAAAACCCAAGTGCTAAGCTAAAGAAAAGTACCATTATCAATCCAAAAGATAAGATTAATGCCACAATAGCAAAGCTTGAAATTATACCAACTAATTGCTCTTTGACCTTTAGCTCGTAGATCTTTAGTTTCAATTCTATAAATTTTGACAGGCGATCAATCACCTTATCAAAATTCAGCATATCAAATATTTTGTTTTTGCTCAATTGGATGAATTTTGAATAGTAATCAAATTTAGCACTTAATAATTGAATTTTAAATAAAATTTCAGACTCTCTATCTACCAGCTTTAGATAGAAAATTTCATTTATTTCTAAACTTAAAGAATGTATTGACTTAGATCTTTATTTTTAATTAATTCTGACAATTTCTCTTCAACCATGTCTTTAGTTATAATTATCTTGGCATTTTCGCCTATGACATCAGGTACGTCAAAAAGGAATTCGTTTAATATCTGACTCATCACTGTATGCAATCTTCTTGCCCCAATATTTTCTACTTCTTCATTTATTTGAAATGCCTTTCCGGCTAGCAATTCCAAGGCATCTTTATTAAATGATATCTCTACATTTTCAGCATCAAACAAAGCTATGTATTGCTTTGTCAATGCGTTTTTGGGTTCATTTAGTATCCTTATAAAATCATCCTTAGTCAAATTATTCAACTCGACACGAATAGGAAATCTACCTTGAAGCTCAGGAATTAAATCAGAAGGTTTGGAAACATGGAATGCCCCCGCTGCAATAAATAGTATGTGATCAGTCTTGATTATCCCATATTTGGTACTAACTGTACTTCCTTCTACAATTGGTAATAAATCACGTTGTACACCTTCTCTGCTTACATCCGGCCCCGATCCCTTTTTAGAATTTCCAGCAATTTTATCGATTTCATCAATAAATATAATCCCTGAATTTTCTGCTCTTTCGATTGCCTCATCTTTTACCTCATCCATATCAATGAGCTTCGAGATCTCTTCCTCCATCAGTAATTTCCTTGCATCTCCAATGGTCACTTTTTTCTTTTTAGACTTTTTAGGGAGCATATTCCCAAGCATTTCTTGGATATTTATCATCGAAGATTCATCCATCATTCCACCGCCTATCATACCTATCCCTCCGGCATTGGCTTGTTTGACACTAATATCTATTTTTCTATCTTCAAGCTCGCCATTTCTTATTTTTTCTCTAAATCTCTCTCTGGTTTTTTCGTTTAATTCAGCATCTGATTTAGGAATTTCTGGGTTATCGGATACTTGCTGGATTTTTGGTATTGTCGTGTGATTTACGGGTGGGATCAGGGCATCAAGGATAATCCTTTCTACATTTTCCTCCGCTCTCTCTTTAACAGTTTCTTTTTTTAAGGTCTTTACAAGATTTATGCTATGTTCGACCAAATCCCTTACCATACTTTCAACATCCCTGCCTACATAACCCACTTCAGTAAATTTTGAAGCTTCCACTTTTGTAAAAGGAGCCTTTGTAATTTTAGCTATTCTTCTCGCAATTTCTGTTTTTCCAACTCCTGTAGCCCCAATCATTAATATATTGTTAGGAATTATATCACCTTTAATTTCGGTTTTTACATTCATTCTTCGCCAACGATTTCGCATGGCAATGGCCACATTTTTTTTCGCACTTTCCTGCCCGATTATATATTTATCAAGTTCCTCTACAATCTGTCGCGGAGTTAAATTACGCTCTTCAAACCCTTTCATATATGCTATTTTAATATTATAATTTCTATTGTTTCAATGAGATTTTAATCTGATAATTATCAACTATCAATTTTTGCAATGTTAATTTTGGTTTACAATTCCATTGGATTCCTTAATTTCAAATATCATTGGATCTTCTACCATTTCATTTAGCAAAGCTAATTCAATAACCTCATCAACAGTTTTGACAAAATGAATTTTTAATGACGCTAAATATTGATCGTCAATCTCGTCAATATCTTTTTTGTTCTTTTCACAAAGAACGATCTCCTGTATGCCCGCTCTTCTCGCTGCAAGAATTTTTTCCTTTATACCTCCAACCGGCAACACTTTACCACGAAGTGTAATTTCACCAGTCATAGCCAGTTTTGCCTTTACCTTTCTCTGAGTATAAACTGAGGCAAGCGATGTGAACATAGTGACACCCGCAGACGGCCCATCTTTTGGCACAGCACCGGCCGGAACATGAATATGAAGATCATAATTCTCAAATACGCGATAATCTATACCCAACTTGTTGGCATTAGATTTTAAGTAAGATAGTGCGGCCATAGCTGATTCCTTCATTACATCTCCAAGTTGTCCGGAGAGGGTAAGCTTTCCTTTGCCCCTATTTAAGCTGGATTCGATAAAGAGTATTTCACCCCCCACTTGTGTCCAGGCCAAACCAGTAACTACGCCAGATGTGTGATTGTCTTCATACAGCTCTTTGTCAAATACTTCTATTCCTAATATATCTCTGACTTTAGCAGGATTTATTCTTTTTTGATATTCGTCTTCCATTGCCACTGATTTGGCAACATAACGAATCACTTTTCCTATCAATCGCTCAAGACTACGCACTCCTGACTCCCTTGTATAATTTTCAATTATTTTTACAAGGGCTTCATTTGTAATGGTAATATCCTTGGATTTAAGACCATGTTCTTCTCTTTGCTTCGGAACCAGATGCTTTTTTGCTATCTGAACCTTCTCTTCCATGGTATAACCGGTAAGTTCAATTATTTCCATTCTATCTCTAAGCGCCGGCTGGATGGTGTCCAATGTATTTGCCGTCGCCACAAATAATACGTTAGAAAGGTTGTAATCCAACTCCAGATAGTTATCACTAAAGGCATTGTTTTGTTCAGGGTCCAGCACTTCCAATAGGGCTGAAGATGGATCTCCACGAAAATCTGAGCTTACTTTATCTATTTCATCCAGTACGAATACTGGGTTAGCTGATTTCACTTTCTTGATATGCTGAATAATCTTACCAGGCATGGCCCCAACATAAGTCTTTCTGTGACCACGTATTTCGGCTTCATCATGAACACCTCCAAGGGACATCCTCACGTATTTCCTATTCAATGCCTTTGCAATAGACTTACCCAAACTCGTTTTACCAACACCAGGAGGGCCGTAAAGACAAAGGATGGGACCTTTTAAATCATTTTTTAGTTTTCTAACAGCCAGAAACTCAATGATGCGTTCCTTAATTTTTACAAGACCAAAATGATCTTTATCCAGAATTTTTTGAGCTCTTTTTAGATCAAAATTATCTTTTGTAAAATCATTCCATGGAAGGTCAACCAAAAATTCTACATAATTCATTGCAACAGGATATTCTGCCGCCGCAGTATTCATCCGTAATATTTTATCACACTCTTTTTCAAAATGCTCCCTAATCTCTGGCTCCCATTTTTTCTTTTTAGCTTTTTCCTTGAGTTGCTTCAATTCCTGATCCGGCCCTTCATTTCCCAATTCATCTTGCAGGATCTTTATTTGTTGTTTTAAAAAGTAATCTCTTTGTTGCTGATCAATATCAGAGTGTACCTTATTCTGAATTTCACGTTTCAATTCCAAAACCTGAATATCTTTCATCATATATTCCAACAACAAAGTAGCTCTTTTGGTACCATTATTAATCTCAAGGAGTTTTTGCTTATCATTTACATCTGCACTAAGATTTGATGACAGAAAATGAGTTAGAAAGCTTGGGCTTTCGATATTGTCAATAGCAATTTGTGCTTCCTGAGGTATTTCAGGATTAAGCTTCAGTATTTTATTGGCTGCATCTCTTATCGAATGAAGAATTGCTTTGGTTTCTTTCTTATTCTTAGTTGAAAACTTGTCTTCGAGATAATTGACTTTAGCAGTCATAAATGGTTCTTCATTTATGCTCTCTTTAATCTCAAATCGCTGCTTACCCTGAATTATTATTGTAGTATTTCCATCTGGCAAAACAAGCATTTTAATGATTCTTGCGACTGTCCCATGACTATAAATGTCTTTAAAACCAGGCTCTTCAATTTTATTATTTTTTTGAGCTATCACACCAATTATTCTGTCCCCTCTGTAAGAATTCTTAACCAGCCTGATCGACTTTTGCCTTCCCACGGTGATTGGAATTACAACACCAGGAAATAGTACAGTATTCCGTATTGGTAATATTGGTATTTGATCTGGTAGTGGGTTTGTGTTTTTCCCTTCATCATCTTCTGGTGCAATCAATTGAATCAATTCACCTGAATCATCTTCACTAAAATTTGAAAAAGTAAGTACTGTATCTAATTCCTTATTTTTTGCGCTCATATATTCATTCCCTGCCATATTGGCATCTTTATATCAAAATATTTAAAAACATTATAAGGGCTCAATCCTTATGCCAAAAAATAATGCTCCAACATGGATTTGGTTAAAAAATAAAATTATGACATATTTAGCTCAATAAATCCCATATTGATAATATTTTTTACCGCTCTGCATGTACCCCGTTAGGACTATAATCTTTTTATTTTGTGCAATTTTCACGATTAACACCAATGGTATTTGCCAGAAAGAAAAGAAAAAAAAGAAACTCAAAAAAAACGCTCCCCAGGAACAGTTTGATGCAACTAAAATTGAAGAAATATTCCAATTTAAAAACGTAAACAAAATTCCTTTTTACTATAATGAAAAGGAACTAAAGTCCATTGAAATAAAGGAAACGGCTAAAAACTGGGAGAGATTATATATCGAACTTGGCAACTATATCGCAAAATTTGGCATTCAAAATTTTTATAAAGACACCTATTTTCTGTGGAGATATGCCAAACTAACAGAGTTGTATGGCACGATGGAAAATGCGGAAAAACTTTATAATCTTGTACTGAAGCACAATCGAGATGATATTGAGTTGGAGCGACTCGAAATATATTATGATTCCATCAGCAAAGGCGAATTGCAAAAGTATGTTCCTATTGACTATTACTATGAACTTGTAGATTATAGAAGAAATGTAGATACTCTTAGTCCACCCAGGGGTTGGCAAATAAATATGGGTCATTTTATCAATTCTGAGTATTCAGATTATGGCCCCGGACTGGCCTTGGATGATAAGACACTCATATTCACTTCAAAAAGAAACACTATACCGTATGGTCTGGATACTAAACAAAACGAAGACATTTATTACAGCACCACCGAATTTGATCAGTGGGATTATGCAAAGCCAATCAGAGAGTTAAATACTATTCACAATGAGGGATCTGTTTGTCTGGGTAAAAATGGTAAATTACTATATTTTGCGCGGTGCGATGCTCCGGATTCCTATGGGAATTGCGATATCTATGTTTCTTCTTTGCAGCCCGACAGCACATGGGGACGAGCCACCAACCTGGGCGTAAATATAAACAGCCGCTCCTGGGATTCGCACCCATCACTAAGCCACAATGATGACACACTTTATTTTGCATCTGATCGTATTGGCGGATTTGGAATGGCAGATATCTATTTCACTTTCAAAAATAAAAAAGGCGAATGGACTCCTGCTCAAAACCTTGGCCCCATAGTCAATAGTCGAAATAGCGAAGTCAGCCCTTTTATTCATCCGGCCCATCAAATAATGTATTTCAGCTCCAATGGATATGTGCTCAACTTTGGTGAATTTGATATTTATAAATCAACAAAAAGACAGGGTGTTTGGCAAGAATCAGACAATATTGGTCCTTTGGTAAACGGCGCAGGAAGCGAGTTTTATTTTACTATCGACGCCAAAAGTCAGAAGTTGTTTTATGCAAGATCTATAGAAAATGACCTCAATAACCTTGATTTATATTCTTTCCCGCTTCCCATGGGCGCACAGCCTTTGGCCTCAATAAATCTTACTGGATCTTTATTGGATTCTAAATCCGGAGATCCATTTGAGAGAGGTATAGTATCTATCATTGATATGGGAACAGGAATTGAAGTGGCACCAAAATATTTAAGCAGTGAAGGCAAATTTGCATTCAAACTTATCAACAACAAGCAATACCTGCTAATTATCCAGGGAGATGAGTTTTTCAGAGTTGAAGAAATATTCTTTTTGGACGGGGATATGGAGTTAAATATGGTGACAGAATCAATTACGAGTAGATTAAAATTTGAATCAATTGAATTTGACAATGGGTCTTCGGAGTTGAAAACGAGTATGTACACAGACTTAGACAAACTTGCAGATTTCTTATTGGACAATCCGGATTTCAAATTAAAAATAGCCGGACATACAGACTCTGAAGGTAGCTACAATTTTAATATTGATTTGTCGATGGACAGAGCAAATGCCATTGCAGAATACATTATTTACTTTGGAAACATCTCCAAGGCAAAGATAGAAACATTCGGTTTTGGCAGTTCACAGCCAATTGTTGAAGAAAAAACCGAAGAAGATAAGGCATTAAATCGCAGAGTAGAATTTGAATTGTACAGACCCTCTCGAGATGAATTGAAGAAAATGCGACGAGAAATCAAGGAGGAAGATGATGACGACTGGTAAAAATTATCTTCAGCTGCCTGATTTTCTACTTCCGCTTTTAAAAAAATTCCTGGATAATATCATTAAAGAATGCAAATACCATCAGCCCCAATAGTAATACCATGCCTACTTTTTGAGCATTTTCGAGAAATTTATCCGAAGGTTTTCTTCCAGAAATAATTTCATACATCAGAAAAACGACATGACCCCCATCTAAAGCAGGGATAGGCAATAAGTTCATAAATGCCAATACCATGGATATTAGACCAGTAAGTGTCCAGAATCGTACCCAATCCCAATTGACACCAAATGTTTTCATGATACCTATTGGGCCGCGAAGAGATTTTGTTGGAGAAAGATCTCCACTGAACATTTTTCCGAATGCTTTAATATTTACCCAAACTACGCTAAATGCCCTATCAGTCCCTTTTGGTACAGATTCTAAAAAGCTATATTGTACCTTGGTTGGTTCCAGAAGGCTAATAACTTCAAAACCCAAAATAGTATCTTTCCCAACCTCCACATCAATTAGTTGATTGGTAAATTCAGTCATTTTTTTGTCAGTTGGTCTTTTAATTTCTAATGATACTACCTGTCCTGCATGCTTTGCAAGTTGCTTTTTGAAATCATGATAAAAATTCACTGTAGCACCATCAATCTGTTCTATTCTATCCCCTGGTTTCAGGCCTGCTTTCTCAGCTCCTTTACCTTTGGAAAGCCCTCCAACCATAAATTTGTGGATAGGTTCAACAAACATATTTCCTTTCTCCTTGCCTGAAAAATTTTCAATGAAATTTGATGGGATAGGCAAATCAATCTTTTCATTACCTCTCATTACGGTGTAGTAACTGTCGCTTTCCAGCAAACGATTGGGGTCTCTGATGTCTGAGAATTTTTTAAATGTTTCGCCATTAATAGCAATAATTTTATCGCCTGTTTTAAACCCCAACTCGTCGCCCAGCCTACCTGACACTATTCCGTTTTTATTTACCTCAGAAATAGAATAATAGGTTTCGCCAAGAGAATAGGTTAGAAAAATAAATATTACAATTCCCGTGATCACATTCACGATGATGCCTCCGAGCATTACGATGAGTCTTTGCCAGGCAGGTTTTGACCTAAATTCCCAGGGCTTAGGTTCTTCTTTCATCGCTTCGGTATCGAGAGATTCATCAATCATTCCTGTGATTTTCACAAAACCTCCCAAAGGAATTGCGCCGATTGAGTAAACCGTCTCACCATATTTGAACCCAAATATTTTTGGAGGAAAGCCAATAGAAAACTGTTCTACCTTCATGCCAAAAAACTTAGCGGCCACCATATGCCCACCTTCGTGCAATCCTACCAATATAGACAACGCCAAAATCAGCTGCCCAACCATCACTATTATATCTAATGTACCGCCCATTTATTTATTATTTCTTTAGCTTTTATTCTTGTTTCTTGATCTGTATTTATAAAATCTTCTATTGCCGGATTTTCCAGAAAAGAGATATTTCCCATGCATTCATCTACCACCTCAGATATCTCCAGAAATCCAATCTTATCTTTCAAAAAAGCATCTACTGCAATTTCATTGGATGCATTAAGAATACAAGGCAAATTCCCTCCTTTTTCCAATGCTTGATATGCCAATGATAAATTATTGAATGTCTCTAAGTCCGGTTGTTCAAATGTCAAGGCTGGATAATCTAAGAAATTAAATCTCGGGAAATCAGACTTCAATCTTACCGGATAGCTCAAGGCATATTGAATTGGCAATCGCATATCCGGCAATCCCATCTGTGCTTTTATCGAACCATCTTCAAATTGAACCATCGAATGAATAATGGATTGCGGATGAACCACAACTTCAATTTGATCATTACTTAAGCCAAATAACCACTTTGCTTCAATGACCTCAAGGCCCTTATTCATCATGGTTGCTGAATCGATGGTGACTTTTGCACCCATTTCCCAATTTGGATGTTTAAGCGCCTGCTCTGCCTTCACATAAATCAACTCATCCCGGGTCTTCCCTCTAAACGGCCCTCCGGAAGCAGTAAGTATTATTTTTTCAATTTTATGTTGAAAGTCGCCAACCAAACATTGAAATATCGCCGAATGCTCTGAATCGACCGGATAAATATTTATACCTTTTTCTTTGGCTGTTTTGGTGATTAAGTCGCCAGCAATTACCAAAGTTTCTTTATTAGCCAAAGCAATCTGCTTACCGGATTCTATAGCTCGCAATGTTGGTTTAAGGCCCGAAAATCCAACCAGAGCCGTCAACACCAAATCTATGGTGTCCATTTCTACAATTGAAATAAGAGACTTTTCACCAGAGTAAACTTTTATATCGAGTTTATCGAGCGCATTAAAAACGTATTTGTACAAATTATCATTCCCAATTACAACGGCATTTGGTTTAAATTGATTTGCCTGCTGAATGAGAAGGTCTGCATTATTGTTGCATGTAAGTACCTCTACTTCGAAAGACTCTGGATTTTTCTCAATAACATCAAGGGCTTGAGTGCCTATTGATCCTGTGCTACCAAGAATAGCAATATGTTTTTTAGTCTGACTCAGAACGATTTATATTTGAAAATAAGCCCGCAAAAATAATGATTATAATTGATATGATCTAAGTTGATCTGCTATTTGTCGATCGTTAGAGAGTCTGGGTACTTTATTTTGCCCACCAAGTTTTCCTTTCGATTTCATATAATCTCTGAACGCATCTTTTTTGAGAGGTATTATTTTCAATGGCTGCAATATCTTACCCACGATTAAATCTTCGTAGTATGCATTTAGTTTTTGCAATGTATTATCAATCTCCGTTTCAAAAAGTTTCATATCGGTCGGAGGAGTTGAAAATTCGATATACCATTCATGAAGTGGTAGCCCTTCTCGGGGGGTTACTTGTGGTGCAACTGTAAATTCTATCGTTTCCACTTCTGTGAATTTCTCAGTTGCATGTTTCATTGCTTTCTCAACTTCTTCAGCAATCACATGCTCGCCAAAGGCAGATATAAAATGTTTTATCCTGCCCGTAACAACCACACGGTATGGATTTTTATTGACAAATTTTACCGTGTCTTCTATTGAGTATCCCCACAGCCCAGCATTGCTATTGATAATCACAGCATAATTGACGCCGGTCTCTACTTCTTCGATGGTGAGCCTTGTAGGGTTTTCGTTGAAATATTCGGTTGTAGGAATAAATTCAAAGAATATTCCTGAGTTGAGCAATAGCAACAATCCTTCTTCTTGCTGCGAATCTTGATAAGCGATAAATCCTTCGGAAGCCGGGTATGTTTCAATGGAATCTATGGTCCTACCGATGGTGTCAAACAACTTAGCCCGATAGGGTTCGAAATTTACTCCTCCATAAATAAACATCGAAAAATCAGGAAACGCATCTTTTATTGGCTTCCCGGTCCGCTCCACGATTCTATCAAAATACATTTGCACCCATGGCGGAATACCGGATATCAGAGACATTTTCTGATCTATGGTCTCGTCAATTATTTTCTCCAATTTTTGCTCCCAGTCTTCAATACAATTGGTGTCGTAGCTGGGCATCTGGTTGGTTCTCAAATATGCGGGTACATGATGATTGACAATGCCTGATAGTCTGCCAGTATGAATTCCTGCTTGCTGCCCAAGAACTGGACTGCCCGATAAAAATATAAGTTTGTTATCAATAAACTCGGCCTTACCCGTTTCATGGATATAACTCAAAATAGCATCTCGTGCGCTATTCATATGATTTGGAATAGAATCTTTGGTTATTGGAATATACTTAGTGCCTGATGTTGTACCCGATGTCTTGGCAAAATATACTGGTTTCCCAGGCCAAAGTACACTTTCTTTTCCATCCAGAATCATCTTTACATAAGGCGATAGTGCTTCATAATCTCTTATTGGCACACGGTCGATAAACTCTTTATGGGTTTTGATACCTTTAAAATCATGATCAACACCAAAAATAGTTTTGCTAGCTTTTGATATAATTGAATTAAAAACTTTTTGCTGCGATGCACCTGGTTTTGAAGACCATTTTTTTTGTTGTCGAACGATATGTGCTGCAAATGGTTTGCTTAGTAGTGATCTGATACCCATAGAGCAAAGGTAAAAATTATATCAATTATGCTCTATTTTTTTATTTTACTAAAGCATGGATTTTTTGCACAGTTTTTGAAATCAAATAAAGTACATTTAATACTGACAAAATTTCATTCATCATGAAAAAGACAATTTCAATAATACTCATGGCATTTATTTCAGGATTAGGTGGGTCTTGGGTTTACAATAACTATTTGTCAAACCACCATGTCGAGAACAATTCAATGCCTATTCCGAAAGGGGTTAGTGAAACTTTCATGGCAAAACATCCAATATATCCAGCCTCAACTGTTGAGTCAAGAACCTTAGATATTCGACCTTCTGCTTCCATGCTAAAGCCAGCCGATTTTATTCTGGCTTCAAAAATTTCTACAAAAAGCGTTGTTTATATCAAGACCATTTCACAAAACAGATATGGAAGCACCTGGAGGGATTGGTTTTTTAATGGTGGAGTTGGCCAGTCGATCAGTAGTGGGTCTGGCGTCATTTACAGCAACGATGGGTACATAATCACCAACAATCACGTGATCAATAATGCTGATAAAATTGAAGTGATCATTGGCAAAAAGGCTTTCGAGGCAAGTTTAGTGGGCGCTGATCCTTCCTCAGATCTGGCAGTACTGAAAGTAGAAACAAAAGGGATATCTGCAATAAAATTGGGGCGTTCGAAAAATGTGCAAGTTGGTGAATGGGTACTTGCGGTTGGCAACCCATTTAATCTTACCTCTACTGTAACAGCCGGAATCGTGAGCGCCAAGGGAAGGGAGCTTAATATCATGAAATCTATTTTTCCTCTCGAATCTTTTATCCAGACAGATGCAGCCATCAATCCTGGAAATAGTGGCGGTGCATTGGTGAACCTTGATGGTGAATTGATTGGCATAAATACTGCCATTTTGTCCAAGACAGGTTCTTATGCCGGGTATGGTTTTGCGGTGCCTTCAGATATTGTAAAAAAAGTGGTCGATGACCTAATAAAATATGGCGAAGTACAGAAAGCATTTTTCGGTGCAGAAGCCATGGACATCAATTCTGAAATCGCGAAAAAAATAGAAACAGATGATCTTTCCGGTGTGGTATTGAGCTATGTTCAAGAAGATGGTGCTGCCTCCAAAATTGGCATGAAAAAAGGAGACATCGTGCTTAAAATAGACAATGAGTTGCTCAATAGCAGAAGCGAGTTCGAGGAGATACTGAGCTACCATTCGCCGGGCGACAAAATAAACGTCGTATATAAGCGAAAGCAAAAAATCATAAACAATTCAATAATTCTGACCAACAAGGAAGGCACTACTGAATTACTAAAAAAGGAAGTTTTCACTTCAAGAACTCTGGGAGCAGATTTGGAGAAGGTTTCGAAGGTAGAGCGCAATTTGTTAAACATCGAACACGGCGTTCGTATTTTGAAAGTCAGGAATGGATTGATCAGGCAGATGGATATTCCCGAAGGTTTTATTGTTACCTACATCAATAAAGTACCGATCAAAGATGCGGAGACATTAACTGATATTCTCACAAAGATTCGAGGGCGTGTATATGTAGAAGGAATAAGCAAAAGGGGCAGAAAGCAGTATTTTAGATATTATTTTTAGTTGTTGATTTATCCATACATAACCCAGGAAACAGACATCTTCCTGCTTACTGGAATATAGAATGAGTTTGGTTGTTGCCTATTTTACAGGTTCTTGACAGGGGTCTGAAAAATTCAATTTTCTAATATCACTAATCGTCACTCAGTTTCGGGTTATTTTTATGACGATCGGCATCTCGTAAATTTTTCTTCTCTAGGTTTCTTTTAAAGGCCGCTGTAAGGTCCACTCCGGTTTGGTTGGCAAGGCAGATTAAAACCCAAAGCACATCTGCCAATTCATCTTCAAGATTCACATCTTCGTCTGATGCTTTAAAGGATTGCTCTCCGTATTTTCTGGCAATAATTCTGGCGACTTCGCCTACCTCCTCAGTGAGCATGGCCATATTGGTCAATTCATTAAAGTACCTCACTCCTACTGTTTTTATCCAGTTGTCAACCAATTTTTGAGCTTCTTTTATTTCCATATCTTATTGTTTTTATAGCTAATTTTATACAAACCTTACCCGCTGTAGGAACAAACGGCTCTATTATTATTTCTTGTCTTTGGTATCGATAATGATAGTTACCGGACCATTATTGCACAACGAAACCTGCATCATTGCCCCAAATTTTCCCGATTGAATTTCCCTCCCCAAATCTGATTTTAATGCATCCTTAAACTTCTCGTAAAGAGGAATCGAAATCTCAGGCCTGGCTGCTTTGATGTATGAAGGCCGATTGCCTTTTTTTGTAGAAGCATGAAGGGTAAATTGACTTACAAGCAAAATATCTCCTTCAATATCTACAAGGCTCTTATTCATGACTCCATGGTCGTCGTCAAATATTCTCAGTTTGATAATTTTATTTGACAACCAGTTTATATCTTCTTCACCATCTTCAGCCTCGATACCTAATAAAACCATAATCCCAACACCTATTTTACCGGATATCTGGTTTTCAATTTCTACTTTTGCTTCAGATACTCTTTGTATTACTGCTATCACATTTTTAACTTTAGCCTGAATAATTTGATAAATATCCGAAAATGAAAACAAAAATCTCATTATTGAAATAATCCTTTACTATTGACTTCCATCAAATTCATAAAATACCACAAACTAAACCTTTTAGTTGTTATCCTCGGATTGGTGATTGCATGCACCTACCATACTTTTCAACAGCCGAATAACTTTAGGGAAAGTGAGCTTTCTGACGCCATTGAGTATGAGAAAATTTATAATTATTTTAACGGCAATACTGAAAATTATCAGGTGAGGTATGGCATTCACAATCGTATAATTATTCCATATTTAGCAGCATTATTTTCAGGAAACAATCCGGAAACAAGCTTTTCTGTCATCAATACTTTTTGTGCTTTATTATCTCTACTTGCTATTTTCTATTTAATGAGAAGTTATCAAGTCAGGCCTCTCATTATTTTTCTCACGTTGTGCTACTTTTCATTCCATTGGGTTGGTCCGTTTCGTCAAAATGCCATTTCTCCACTAAATGTCGATATGGGTGTTTACCTTTTTGAGGTGCTATTTTTATTGCTTTTTATCAAAAGAAAATATCTTGGATTGCTTATCATTTCACCAATTGCCATTGCTACAAAGGAAATTTTTCTGGCCTATTTGGTGGTATTTTTCATTGTTGGTATTTCCTGGAAGTTTCTTCAGCGAGACAAAAAAATATCCGTCCCCTGGATATTTTGCATTCTTCTCACTGGGATTATTACTAAGCTTTTGCTGAACCACTTCTTCCCTTCTGTTTCTCCAGGAAGAAATTCTGTAATTGTATTGGCATTTCATGCCAGAGAGATGTTGCTACATCCCGATCATTTATTGAGGTGGGTTCTTGGTCTTTTTGCAGCTTTTGGTGCGTTTTTATTTTTGCTGGATAAAAGAGGTATAAATACAAATTCTATTTCCGACAATGAAATATGGCTACACAGCATGACGTTGGCGGCATTGGCATTGAGCGCTTTTGGAGGAATGGATTATACCAGATTGATATTTTTAGGGTTCCCATTTATAATGTTGTCCATCATCTTGTTAAGCAAACCTACTAATATTGAATTCCTAATTGTGTTTATTATATCCATGATTATCACAAGATTTTGGATAATACTTCCCGATCCATCATCCGATCTTTCGTTATACAATTTATGGATGCCAGAATACGCTGACACGAACCATCTTTGGATATGGACGATAGTTGCTATTTCCTGTTTTTTGTTAACGATAATTGCAAGGAGATTTTATTCAGTTAGGGATTGACCGTACTTCATAATGTCACCGGAAGGAAATATTGCAATACCTTGCCTGGATTCCAAGGATATTGATACCATCGCATTTGCGACTATCCTTGCCTCAATGGATCGATATTTTTTAAATTTCCCTAACAACAGCGGATTGATTATTTTTAATAGCACGGCTCCAATACGCTCTCCCAGGCGAGATTCTTTTCGCTCTCCAATCAATAAGGAAGGTTGAAAAATATTAATACCCTGACCAGCGTGCTTATTGCCTCCTCAATTTCGCCTTTAACTTTATTATAAAAAACTCCAGATCGAGCATTTGCCCCCAATGCAGTAATGATATTGAATTGCTCGCTTTTATTTCCCGCCATCATTTTTGCGAGTTCTAAAGGATATGTAAAATCAACCTTAATAAATTGTTCCCTGGAGCCTGCCTTTTTGATTGTTGTACCAAGACAACAAAATACAACATTGGCCCCGATTAAATCTGAATAATCATTTAGACAATCATAGTCAACTTCAATAATACTGGCATTGGCGTTTTTGTAATTACTACCCTTTCTGATAAGTACTTTTACTTCTTTATAATAATTTTCTTCGATCAAAAGGTCAACCAGATGTGAGCCAACCAATCCGGATCCTCCAGCTACTAAGGCTATTTTTGACATTGTGAATTAAGGTAAATGGTCATCAGGAATTTTTTTTATTGCGCAGATTGCTCAAAATCCAGGAAGGCTGTTATGTCTTCATTTATGCTACCAAATACCAAAAACAAAATTGTAATATCATCTGCAAGACCAGTGATTGGGATAAAATCCGGAATTAAATCCAGCGGCATCATAAAATAGATCAAAGACCCAACAATCATCATGAGTGATTTCCATGGGATTTGACGATACTCTCCATTGATATATGCCCTGAGCATCCTCAGCATTATTTTCATTTTCTCAAAAAACTCGGCAACACGTTTTTTGTTTTCATCCATGTCCGACATTTTTTCTGTCACACTCCCAATAAGCTCTGATATTTTTTCGGAATCAGATGCAATTCCTGTAGCTTTTCTTAAAGCATTCTGAAATATTTTACTTTTCAAATAATTCACCTGGTATTAATAATTAGCTTAAATAATTCATAGAAATTTTCTACTTACGTTTAAATCCTCCTGACGGTAAGGCCAACGTCAATAATTAATCCTGGATTATCCAGGTTAGAAAATATCCCTGATCTCGGATTTTACTTCAGATAGCGTCACGGTCACCGGATCAACTTCTCTTTTTTCCATTTCATTAAATATCAACTTGGCCAATTCAACGCTTTTTGCATCATCGGTCAAATTTTCTGCATTTGTATTTATTAACGCTATCACATCTTCCATGGTATTTTTTATCAATGCCCATGATTCATCACTCAAATATATTTGCTGAGATAAATTATGGTTAAATTCCTCTCTTATTTCCGACACCATCAAATGTTGCAACTCCTTTGCAGACATATTGGTATTATTGAGTCTTAGAACAAGATTTCCGGGTGAGAGCCGCTCCAGAAAAAGGCACATTCTCTCAAAGGCTTGTAGCCTGCTGGGTAATGCGATTTTGCTACTTTCAATTTTATAATCCAGATTGGCTTTTACAACTTCCTTTGCCAAAATTGATTTCATTGTAAGATACATAGCATAAAGTACCAATCCGGCAGGCAATAATATTTTTCCAAAATCTAAAATGATTTCCATTGTCACAGTGTGCTTTATTTAAATTTTATATGCTCAAATTTAATTATTTTTACCAGATCAATTAACTCACATTACATTTATTATTAATTCAATTCTCGCAATAATTATTGAAAGTAATCCAAATTGGATTCTGGGACTGGGAAGATACTTTTGATGCAAGAGGTTTGCTGGATAGAACAACAAGGAGTATATAAACATATGGAAAAACAACTTCCTATCACCATATCAGCAACAGCGCTCGAGAAAATTCTTGAAATCAGAAGTCAGAAAGGCATCACTGATGATTATTGCCTTAGGTTGGGGGTAAAAGCTGCGGGATGTGGGATAGCATCATATGTCATTGGATTTGATCATATCAATGACAAGGATGAAGTTTATCTTTTAGATGGACTAAAAATTATCATCGAAAAAATTCAAGTGATGTATTTGGCAGGAAAAGTTGTGGCATATGGCAATGCTGAAGGCAAGCTTGGTTTTATCTTTCGAGACAAAAATTGATTTTCTTAGTCGTTTCTCAGATTTGACAAGGTAACAACAGCTCGTTTGCAAATTCCACCAATTGGGGGATTAAACTTCGATATCGAAATATCTACAGATGTGACCAATGGAAATTTATCAAAAACAGCATTCATAATTCTTCCTCCAATATTTTCTAATAACCTTGACGGCTTACCCATCTCCTTACAAATGATCTGATACAATTCTTCATAATCAATTGTCTCAGATAATTTATCATCTGTACCTGCTTTATCCAGAAATGTTTCTACGGTAATATCTACGCCATACTTGTTACCAATTTTTTGCTCTTCATCGTAGAAGCCGTGAAAGGCAAAAAATTCCAGTCCATCCAATGTGATTTTACCCATGATTTATTCGAGGAGGTCAAAAAATGATTTCTCAGAATTTCCAGCATTCCTTGTTGGCCCTTTCTTATTTCTGCTGGAAGTTTTTGTCTCAAGTTCTTCTTTTTCCAGGGATTTCTCAAGATCTCCTGAGTTAAACTTGAAGTTTTTCAAATCGTAATTCTCGGCAAATTCCCTGGCATCTTTTATATATTTATCGATATCCAATTTATCCTTTTGTTTTTTGAATTGCTGAACACGCTCGAGAGCGGCAGAAGATAAGTTGGTGATATCGTCAATCAAATTTTCCTTGAGACTTTGAGCAGAGTTAAAGTTTTGCTCCAGAGATTTTATTTCTGAAAGCATATTGCCAATTATCTCACGAGCATGCTTTTCGGTATTTTCAATAATCATTTTTGACTTTGCCTTGGCATCTCTTAGAATATTATCAGACTTCATCTGAGACTCTTGCAACTGAAGTTCGGCTGCCTTTTTGGCCTGCTCTATCATGTTTGTTCCAGTATCTTCAGCTGTTTTCAATGTTTTGTAAAGAGAATTTTCTACCTCACGCAATTTTGATATTTCCTTTTCGGCAAGCTCATATTTGATCACAAGCTCTTTCTTTTCATCCATGATTTTTTCCCACTCAGCACTGAGTATTTGCAAAAAAGCAAGTACCTCATCCTTATCGTAGCCCCTGAATACTTTTTCAAAAGTCTTTTGTCTTATTTCTATTGGCGTGATTTTCATTTTGGCCTATTTTTTGAAAAATTCATTATTGAGTTGTTCGTATTATGATAATACAAAAATATGCTTAAAGTTGAGAAAATATTACTAATTAAAGCTCAAATCCCAAACAGATATCTTTTTATCATCACTGCAAGACAACATCTGATTTTCATGCTTTGTCCAGAGTACTTTATTTACAGAACTTGCATGTCCTGCATATCTGGATTTATCCAATACTTTCAATAATTTTAAAGATTCCAATTCCCAAATTTTAATTGATTTATCCATACTTCCCGAAACAAAATATTTATGATTGGGACTGATACTCAACGAATTTATGGCAAACATATGGGCAACTACCGACTGCTCCATTTCATAATGATTGAAAGGATTCCAACTCTTAATATTTGCATCTCTCCCAGCACTAATCAAATGGTTATTTACTGGATTATACACAATAGAAAAAACAGATGCCTGATGCTCATCGATCTGGTATTTTTGCTTATAATCATCTAAATCAAGTATTCTGATACTATGATCACTCAATCCTATAGCAAGCTCTCCTAATTTACTGTTGATAGCGATAGACCTTATACTCTTATCAGAAAGCTTGATTTTATTTAAAATGCTCATCGTCGAAAGGTCAATAACGGAAAGCACTCCATCTCCCGATCCTACAAATAATTTGTTTTCATAACTTTTAATATCAAATATTCTTTCCTTGGATATTTCCAAAGACCCGATTTCTTTTTTGCTGTCCAAGTCTATGAGATGAATTCCATTGAAATTTTGCCCGACAATCAATAATTTTTTTTCAATTTTATAATGTAAAGCATACACAGAGTTTTTCATATTTGCTATCAAGCGACCCGTTTCGGGGTTATTCAAATCCCACTCAACCACCATACCATCTCCACTGGCTGAGTAGAATAAATTACTTTTCTTCCCCGACTCAAGAGTATATATACAATCCCGATGACCATCGAGACTAAAAAGTTTCTGGATATTTATTTTCATAAATCTTTTTGCGAATAATGTTTTTATAATCTTGCTAAATATTTATTATTGAATATCTATGCCAATTACAAAAATAGAGAAAATCAATAGCAATTCTTTTTGGTGCTTCTGGGAAATTACCGAATCTGTCGATCAGTTGCGAGGGAAGATAACGCTAAGCGAAAATGGTAAAAAAGAGCTTGAAAAAATCAGCCATCCCATTAAGCAAAAAGAGCGATTAGCTTCCAGGTGTTGTGTTAAGGCACTTGTAGAGCACATTGGAAAACAATATAATGGGATCACAAAAGATGAGCATGACAAGCCTCGTTTAATAGACCTCAATTATCATATTTCCATCTCACATAGCTTTCCCTATGCCGCCGCAATAATTCATAAAATGTTACCGGTGGGAATAGACATAGAAAAGCCCGTAGAAAAAATTGGCCGCATAGCGCACAGATTTTTGAATAATGATGAATTTGATGATTGTGATGGCGACTTAAAAAAACTGTGCATTTACTGGGCAGGCAAGGAGGCAATATTTAAACTGAATGGAAAAACAGGTCTAATATTTAAGGAAGATATTAGTATCGCTCCTTTTAATTTGGAAAACCAAAATGTTGTCAAGTCTGAATTTAAAGTAGGAAATGAGTCTGTAAAAATAGCTTTAAACTACCTGGAGTTTAAGGACTATATAGTTTGCTATTGCTTTTAGCAAATTATCTCATGGAAGCTTAACTGTCCATTTTTAGCTTATAACCATCATCAATTGCATTTAACAATTGTTTTACTTCATCCGACTTATAGTGATCTCCATTTTTATCAAATGAGACAACCAGGTTTCGTAATATGCGCTTTACTATATCATCATTCCTACACGGCTCAAAAAATAAATCCACAGGGTTGAGGTGCAATTGTTGAACATAATTTTCTATATCTTTTCTGGAAAAAATCAATCCTTTGTTAAATGCATTTATATAAAACTGATGATCGTTATTTTTATAAGTACACATAAATAAATTAGGCAAGTTGACACCATAAACTGGCAGCCCAAGCTTTTGCGAAATCAAAATATAAATAATACACAATGAGATAGGATTGCCCCGGTGTGTTTCTAAAACAACATTGATCATAGAATTTCCTGGGGAATGAAAGTTTTTTGTGTTGGCTCTAAATTTAAGCTTCTCAAAAATAATATTGTTGATGAATTTGACTTGATCAAAAGGTTTGAGATCATTTTTAAAATTGGGCAAAACCTCATCATAAAGGGTCTCAATTTTTCCTTTTAAAAAATTGAATTCAAGATCGGGGTATTGGTAGGTTGCTACTAACCAAATCCCTTCCAATAAATCTTTCCCGCCCTGACTTATCCAATTTTGCAATTGGATTTTCAAAAAATCAAACTGAAGGGTATGGATTAAATCTTCAATTTTTCTTTGGATATTTGGATTAAAACTACTCTCCCACTCGTTTTCCAAAAAAGGAATCAATTCATTCCCAATAGAAAGAATTTTATCCTCCACATGTTTGATCACCTCCACATCTTCATCTTCCAATAAAGAAACCAGGGCTTTCAATTCATTTTCATCAAGTAAATTATCCAATGTTTTTACAAATTTTATATTTTGGTACACATAAAAATTAAACTAAAATTTTGTGATAGGCTATAAATTTGAAATTCAAAAAAAGTAATACCTAAGTTCGGTAATATTTAGCTGTGGCTTTTTACTACCACTGCAAGAAACATAGCTGGGGTTATTTTTCTTTTTTATTTTTCTTGTCGCTTTTATCCTTTTTCCCAAACATGGAAAAATGAACATACCGACGCGGATTTTCTTGGAAATCGAGTAACAATAAATCAAGGTCTCTTGCGGTATGGCTCATATAAATGTACAATGAGTCGTCTTTCATCAATTTGCCCAATGTCCCCTCTCCCTCTTTGAGTCCTTCCAGGGAAGCATTTAAATTATCTAATGTCAATTGTGCTTTTTCCAATGTCTTTGACAATTCCAGGATTTTTAAAGAATCGGTAATTTGGGCAGCATTTTTCAAAATTGGTGTTAAATCAATCATGACCTGATTTAACTGTTCAGAATTTTTATTGAGGTTATTCATTAAATCATAGTACTTAATTTCCATAAAGGGCAAGTTTCGACTCACATTTTCTGTCATTTTTTCAATATTCACCAGGGTGGCATTTAATTTTTCACTATTTCCCTGAAACCCTTCCAAAATGGAATTGATACGACTTATGGTAGTTCCGATATTATCAGCCACAGGGCCGGCACTTTGTTTTAAAAATTCGGTGATTCCTGCGTCGATTTCTGATTTAAGCGTGTCACCGTCGTTGTAAATGCTTCCGTTGGTTTCACTCATTATGAGTTCTATTGCTTTACTCCCCAAAAAATCTGTATTTACCAGTCGTGCAATTGTTCCGTTGTTTAGCTGGATCTTGCTATCAATTCCTATCTCAACAGCAACCAAATTATCTTTGTTTTGTAGTATTTCTATGTGGCTAACCCTTCCTACGCTCAGTCCATTAATTATTACAGGGTTGGATGAAGTAAGCCCATCAATATTTTGATATAAAGCATAGTATTTCTGTGTCTTCTTAAAAACATCTATGCCTTTTAAAAAATTAAAACCAAAATATAGCAGCGTGATGGATACAACAGCTAATAAACCTACTTGAAATTCCTTGGACATTTTCACTTAATATTTTGTTTAGTTGATGGTTGATTCGATTTCATTTTTATAGTCTCTGAAAGCTCTAAAAAGGCCAGAGGCAATTAGCGTTTGACCATATGAATCATTCAAATATTTTTCTTCTTTAGAATTACTCAAATATCCAGTTTCGACCAAAACACTAGGCATTGAGGTCCTATACAAAACCCAGAACCCGGCTTGTCGAACACCCCTACTTTTTCTTTGTACTCTTTCTTCAAATTGACGCTCAATTATATCAGCCAATCTCAGGCTATTCTCGAGATAGGCACTTTGATAAAGCGAAAATAAAATATAAGACTCCGGAGAATTTGGGTCAAACCCTTCATAATGTTCTTTATTTCCATCTTCCAGTAGTATTACAGCATTTTCTCTTTTAGCAACCTCAAAATTAGCTTCGGAGGTGTGCATGCCCATAATGTATGTCTCCGTACCATAAATTCCTTCTTTTTTCTTGAACGATGTATTTTTTGGAAGGCTATTGCAATGAATAGAAATAAATAGGTCGGCACCACTTTTATTTGCGATTTGTGCGCGCTGCTCCAGCTCAATAAATTTGTCGGTAGTTCTGGTATAAATTACCTTTACGTCTTTCAAATATTTTTGAATGGTTTTGCCCAATTCGAGAGCAATTTTTAGTGCGATGTCTTTCTCTTTTGTCGAGCTTCCCCTGGTACCCGAATCCTTGCCGCCATGGCCGGCGTCAATCACAATGGTGTTTACCCTTAAGTCACGTTTATCAACTGAGGTAAAAGCACTCATCACGATTAGCATAGTTAAGCTAATGGTAAGAACAATATTTTTCACAATTTTGCGATTGTTATAAAATGAACGGTTATCATTGCGTAAAATTGGGATTTTTTCTTCAAAACTGAAAAACAGCGAGCTAAAATTGAAACACCTATTTCTATTTACCTTCATGATTTCTTTCTTTAGTTCAAATATGAGCTATGGACAGCGTGAAGGGAATAGCCAAACGCCGCAAGATAGCTTAACAACAAATCAGCAAATAGATTCGCTCGAAAATGCACAAATTTATTCCGACAGTATATCATTGAACCAGGATTCGCTCGCACAACAAAATATAGGTGATATAGAAACTACCATTAAATATACTGCTAAAGATTCTATACAAATGGATGTTGTCAATCAAATTGTAAAACTTTTTGGTGAAGCACACGTCGTTTATGGAGAAATTGAACTATCAGCTGCCATCATTGAAATTAATTATGCTACTCACATTATCTCTGCAAATGGTGCCACAGATTCTCTTGGCAATGTAATTGGAAAGCCGGAATTCAAGGATGGAGGCGAAGTCTTTGAGACCAATAACATGAAGTATAATTTTGAATCAAAAAAAGCGATTATTGATGGGGTGGTAACCCAGCAAGGAGAAGCCGTAATGCAAGGAGAAAAAATTTATAAAAATCAATTTGATGAACTATTTATATCCAAGGCCAAGTACACTACGTGCAATTTGGCAGACCCCCATTTTCATATCGCAGCATCAAAACTAAAAGTAATACCAAATAATAAAATTATTTCAGGGCCATTTCATTTAAAAGTCAATGATATTTCAACGCCAATTGGTTTTGCTTTTGGCATGTTTCCAATGCCAAAACAGAAAGTATCCGGTGTAATTTTTCCTTCCTACGGAGAAGAACAACGGCGAGGGTTTTTCTTAAAAAACGGTGGCTATTATTTTGCGATCAGTGACTATATTGACTTGGCACTTACCGGAGAAATTTACTCTAAAGGTAGCTGGGGTTTAAATGCTGCTACAAGCTATAAGAAAAGATATAAGTACAACGGGAGATTCAATGCCAAATACAACAATCAATCAGGACTAAATGAAGGGGACTCTACTACTATCAATGATTTTTGGATCAATTGGAGCCATACACCACAATCAAAAGGCACAAGCAGATTTTCGGCATCGGTAAATGCAGGTACATCAACATACAATCAAAACAATCCTACAGCAGACCTTAGAAATACTTTAAATCAGGATTTTAACTCAAGTGTTTCTTTCTCAAAAACTTTTAAAGGAACTCCTTTTAGCATGAACGCAAACAGTCGTTTGCAACAGAATATTAATTCTGGCTTGATCAATGTATTGTTACCTGAACTTGCGGTAAATATGAGCAGGATTTATCCCTTTAAATTTGGTGCCACCACGTCCAAAAACTGGATCCAAAAGATCAGCTTCTCCTGGAATATGAATACCACCAATCGCGCAACCAATAATAGAATTGGTGCTCCAAACTTTCCAGTGGTTGGCTATAATCCTGAAAACGATACAATTGTTCCAATAAGTGAACTTGGTTTAAAAGGATTGTGGGATAGGGCGCAAAATGGGATGAGACATCAAATACCTATCTCAACCTCTATGAATATTTTTAAATTTATCACCTTTAGTCCAAGCTTCAGCTACTCTGAATTATGGTATAATAAAGAATTAAATTATCAGTGGATCGATGAAGCAGCAGCAGTAAAAATTGACACTATAAAGAAATTTTCCAGGGCAAATCAGTATAGTGCTTCGGGCTCATTCAACACAAGACTATATGGTACATTAAATTTTAAAGGAGAAAAAATACAAGCCATCAGACATGTAATGATACCTTCAGTTTCCATGAGCTTTAGCCCTGATTTTTCAGATGATAAATATGGGTATTATCAAGATGTTCAAATCGATACATTGGGAAATAGAAGAAGACTCTCTAAATACCAGGGCTTTGTGTATGGCACTCCTTCGGCAGGTGAAAGTGCAACAGTATCATTTTCACTTTCAAATAATTTAGAAATGAAGGTGAAAACTAAAAAAGATACTACCGACAAGGCAAGAAAAATAATTTTGTTTGATAACCTATCCTTTAATACTAGTTATAATTTTCTTGCTGATTCATTCCAGCTGGCTCCAATAAGAATTGCTGCCAGAACCAAGATTTTTAATAAAAAATTAGACATAAGCATTAATTCAACTTTAGATCCATATCTCTATCAGCTCGACAGTATATATTTTACAAGTAATGGAGAAAAACGTGTAGCGCAACGAAGAAGGAATATTTACTCTTGGGATGCCGGTAGAGGTTTTGGGCAGTTAACGCAAGCCACCATTGCACTCGGTATGAGTTTAAACCCAAAAGCCAGAGAACGAGACAACAAACTTGAAGGTGAATTAGGTCCTTTGTCAGCAGAAGAGGAATTGGAATTGCAATTTGTTAAAAACAACCCTGAACTTTATGTAGATTTTAGTGTCCCGTGGGACTTGAGGTTTAGTTATAATGTAAGTTATCGAAAAAGAGGACATGAAGATGCAGATATTGTTCAGGCATTAACATTTGGCGGAAGCATCACTTTTACCGAAAAATGGAATATGTCATTTAGTTCGGGTTACGATTTTCAAAACTTTGCGTTTACACAGACCAATTTCAATATAACTCGAGATCTTCATTGTTGGCAGATGAACTTTTCGTGGACTCCGTTTGGACGATACCAATCTTATAATTTGACTATAAATGCCAAATCATCCTTGTTACAAGATTTGAAAGTAAATAAACAAAGAAGCTGGTTTGATAATTAAATGTACCTTTTTTGTATCCTATACATGGTTACTTTTGTTATAAACTAAAGTTAATTTATATATTTGTTTTGGAAAATTATTGTGCTTAATAATTGAACCACTATAATTATTTATACTAAGCATTGAAATATCATAATTTTGAAAAACACAATCTACCCTTCAGGAATTATAAGACTTTTTGGAATCGTAATATTGCTTCTTTCATTTTTGGTTGTAAGTGATGTTGAGGGCCAAAGAAGAAGTAAAAATTATCTTAAAAAGAAAAGCAGAAAAGTTGGTAAATACAAAGGAGGTTCAATTAATTTTGATAAAAACAAAAGATACATCTCCCTTGGATTTAGTGTAGATGCGCTAAATTACTTCGGCGACATAGCTCCAAAATCGGGCAATGGAAGTACAAAAATTTCTTTCACCAGGCCATCATTTTCTGTTTATGGATTATACCGTGTAACCCCAAACCTATCAATAAGAGGAAGTTTTAGCTGGGGGCGTCTTTTGGCAGATGATGAACAAATCGCAGACCCTTATGGGCAAGATAGCAAGTTTAGATATGTTAGAAACTTTTCATTTCGAAATGACATTAAAGAACTCGCATTTGTAGGTGTTTGGGATCTATTTGCCAATCACGGAACATTCCTAAATAGAGTCATTTTTACACCATACGCTTTTGCCGGCATTGCTGTATTACATCATAATCCAAAGGGCAAGGCACCTGCTCTTGATAAATTTGGTCAGCCCCTGGCTGAGGCTGGAGACTGGGTAGCATTGAGAGATTTAGGAACAGAAGGGCAGTTAAGTTCAAATTATAATGTTGATCAATATAGTCTTATCCAACCTTCAATTCCATTTGGTTTAGGTATTAGAGCCAGATTAAATAAAAGAATGGATTTTGAATTTGAAATTGGATACCGATTCTTATTTACAGATTATTTAGATGATGTAAGTGGCATGTATGTCGATTTGGGTGCCTTGGATAGCGAACTGGCCAGAGCAATGTCTGATAGGTCTCGAGAACCCATTGGGGCAACATCTGGTAATCCCAGGGATTTTGAAGCAATTGAAGCAACGACAAGTCTGAGAACTTACACATCACAATTCGATGGTCGAGGCTATACAGTTTACTCGGGTTTTGGAGAAGAACACCCTGATAACAATAGAGGATCGGCTAGTGATAATGATATCTACATCACAACAAGTTTGAAAATTTCATATATAATTTCCGGAAGCTTTAAAAGAGCCAAATTTAGATAGTTCTCTTTTTTTACAAAAAAACCCACATTTCATGAAAAAATTTATGCATTGGCAAAATTCACTTTTTGTGCCTGCTGTTACTACAACTTTACTAGTCGCAGTTTTATTATTTTCAACTCAGACTGCTTCGGCAAATATTAAAGGAAACTTTAATTCTAACGAAGTAAATCAATCTATACCCCAACTTTCTAAAGGGATGTATGTCATTGTAGGCGTATTTCAAATCCCTGAAAATGCAGTTCAATATGCTAAAGCTGTTCAAGTAAATGGTAAATCACCTCGTATTGGAAAAATAGAGAAATCAAGACTTTATTATGTATATGCTTACAATACCACGGATGATTTAGAATTTGCCAGAGATAAAAGAAGCGAATTGAGATCGACGAAAAAATATTACGATGCCTGGATTATGTATGTAGGATTAACATTGGAAGACCTCTTAAAAAAGGATTCGGAAATTGAACAAGAGCTAGTTGCTATAGAAAGTCCTGGTGAGATTAAATCCTCAGGAATTAACGTACAAGCAGAAGAAGAATTTATCCCCCCACCACCAGTTCAGAAAGATGAAAATCTATATAACTACCGATTCAATGTAATCAATGCAACTACTTTGAAAGAGGTGCCTGGATATATCACTATAATTGATGCCGCAAGAAATAAAGCGATGAAGAGTGTGAGTACAAACCAAATTCACCAAATAGAAGCTCCCAAGACTCAATCAAAAGAAATCATAGCCATGTGTGATATATTTGGATATGTAAAAGCACAAGCAAAGTTTAAAATAGATGACCCAAATTCATCTGATGATAAATCCATGATCACTGAATCAGGCGGAATTACCACTGTCAAATATGAATTGGCGAGACATAAGGTTGGAGAAATTCTTACAATGTATCATGTCTATTTTTATACTAATGCAGCAATAATGAAACCCGAATCTAAATTTGAGCTCAATAGCTTGCTAGCAATGCTAAAAGAAAATAAAAAGCTTGAAATCAAAATTCATGGCCATACCAATGGCAACGCTGCAGGCAAAATAATTTTGCTAAAGGAAGATGATGATACTTTTTTTAAAGTCACATCTAATAATACTGAATCTGTTGGATCGGCAAAAGAACTCTCAAAGGTAAGAGCAGAAGTTATTATGCGCTGGTTGGAAAAAAATGGAGTTAATAAAAAACGCATGGATCTAAAAGGTTGGGGTGGTAAAAAAATGATCTACAAAAAAACCGACACAAAGGCTGGTAAAAATGTTCGTGTAGAAATAGAAATATTAAAGGGATAGGACTTTCTTTCCCTTGCCACTATACCCAACTTTGGATTTCTTCCATAGTTGGGTTTTTCACATCTTTTAGCTTCATTTTTTTTCGCATTCCGCAAATATCATTAAATAATTTGCTTGGCTTAGCACCCTGTACACCATCCATATTCATCAATCCGAGCTTCAATAGAATTGGTATTAAATCCTCTCTTATCCCAGCTTTCAAAAATAATTCTGTAGGATCAACGGCCTTTTTCTCAGGTTTCATTTGTGGAAAAAACAACACATCTTGAATGGACTTGGAATTTGTCATGATCATGGTCAAGCGATCAATACCCACACCTAACCCAGCTGTTGGTGGCATGCCATACTCCAAGGCGCGCAAGAAGTCTTCATCCAGCGTCATGGCTTCTTCATCACCTCTTTTGCCCAATTCCAATTGAGATTGAAATCTTTCTCTTTGATCGATGGGGTCATTTAACTCCGAAAAAGAATTACATATTTCTTTGCCATTACAAATAGCTTCAAATCGCTCTACAAGTCCTTCTTTTGTCCTGTGTTTTTTAGCCAAAGGCGACATCTCGATAGGATAGTCCGTAATAAAAGTTGGCTGAATAAGGTTTCCTTCACATTTTTCTCCAAATATCTCGTCTATCAATTTTCCCTTGCCCATGGTATCATCTATTGGCACATGCATTTCTTTTGCCGTGCTTCTTAGTTTTTCCTCTTCCATTTCAGAAATATCTATCCCCGTAAAATGCTCGATGGCTTCAAACATGGTAAATCTCTTCCATGGCCGTTTGAAATTAATTAGATTTTCTCCGACCTGAACTTCTGTTGTACCATGAAGATCCAGCGCAATTCTTTCTACCATTTCCTCCACAAGATCCATCATCCAATAATAATCTTTGTAGGCCACATAAAGTTCTACAGCCGTAAATTCAGGATTGTGGAATCTTGACATCCCTTCATTTCTAAAATCTTTGGCAAATTCATAAACTCCTTCAAACCCTCCAACAATTAATCTTTTGAGATAAAGCTCATTTGCTATGCGCAAATAAAGTGTCATATCAAGTGTATTGTGATGGGTTTTGAAAGGCTTTGCGGCTGCTCCACCATATAGAGGTTGAAGCACAGGTGTTTCGACTTCCAGATATCCACTATTGTTAAAGAAATTTCTGATAGAGCCAATCAAAGCAGTCCTTTGCTTGAAAGTTTCCCTGACTTGCGGATTGACAATCAGGTCGACATATCTTTGGCGATACCGTTGTTCTGGATCAGTAAATGCATCATGTGAGACGATATTGCCATCTTTATCTGTGGTTTCTTTAACGACCGGCAAAGGACGCAAAGATTTAGTCAGCACCTTAAAGGTGGTCACATGGATTGATATCTCACCTGTTTGTGTGGTAAATACATATCCTTTAAGGCCAATAATATCGCCAATGTCTAGCAATTTTTTGAACACGGTATTGTACATGGTTTTATCTTCCTCGGGGCAAATATCGTCCCTCCTCAGATAAATCTGCATCTTCCCGGACTCATCCTGCAACTCAGCAAAAGATGCCGAACCCATTATTCGGCGACTCATAAGCCGCCCAGCTATTGATATATTTTTATAATCAGTCTTCCGTTTTTCATAGTTTTCAAGAATGTCTTTTATGTTGACATTAACCTCGAAAAGTTCTGGTGGATAAGGGTTGATTCCCAATTTCTCGAGTTCACTTTTTTCTTCTCTTCTTCTTATTTCTTGTTCGCTAAGTTGCATATCCTTAATTGATTTGGCTTGCAAAAATAGCTATAAAAATGATTAAGCGAAATTTCAAAAAATAATGAATTGAAAGAATTATTATTTACTGGAATAGGGAGAAATAAATCCATTTATTTAATAAGGATTTTTGTAGAAATATAATCGGTTGATCAAGCCCGAATATCGGATTAGTGACTAGGGAAATAACTTTTTGGTGTCCCGTCCTAAAAAAGGTTGACTCTTTTTTAGGACGGGACACATAATACAGGTCCTGAAACAAGCCTGTCTGCCGAAAAAGGCAGGTTCAGGATGACTCTAAGTATGGAATTGGGATTGAAAATAAATCAATTTGTTTCAGCAAAATCACTAATTTGATATAGTTTCCAATACCTGATCCGGGATATTTGTGGTTATGCTTGATACACCCATATCAAATAGTTCCCTGGCCTTATTAAGATCATCAACTGTCCATACATGGACTTCAAGTTCCAACGCATTTGCGATCTGCATCAAGTCTGGAGTAATGATTGAATAATGCAGATCGACACCGTCTAACCCATCTGCTTTTACCCTCTCTAAATATGTCTTTGTCCCATCGGGAAATTTCCCGCTCAACCATAGTGCTTTATTTGCAGGAAAGGCTTTTTTCGCTTCAACAATTGTTTCATAGTCAAAAGCTATGAATATCAGTTGGTCAACTTTGGCATGATTGCCAAATTCTTCTTTTATAATTGACACTATTTGCTTTTCACTTTTTATCTCAACAACCAATTTCCTGCCTTTTGGAATTGTTGATACGACATCCAATAATATTGGAATTGGCTCTCCTATATATTTTTCGCCTTTCCAACTTCCTGCATCTAATGTTTTTAAAGACGTATATGGAGTTTCCTTTACTATATATTTTTGACCAGTTGTCCTTTTCGTATCGAAATCGTGAATTACAACTATCTGGTTATCCGCACTTAAATGCACGTCAATTTCCACGGCATCAGCATGTTGCTCCCAGGCCAAATTAGCTGCTGCAACAGTGTTTTCAGGAGCATATTCCGAGGCACCTCTATGACCAACTACCATACAATTTTTTTTATTCATGTCTTGCGCAAACAAAGTATCAACATACATGGTACACACCAAAATCAAAAACGTAGTAAAGAAAAATATTTTCATGCTTCTATTAAATTATAAATGAGAAAAATTATTGGCATCAAAGCCATATCTTAAAGTTTCATATTCCGTTTGAACTTAAGGTTCTTTAAGCTTAAAGTAAATCTTATCTCCAACTTTTTTCTGGGCCAAAATAGAAATTGAGTATTCAGTTAACTGTAGTACCCTTGGATATCCTCCTGTAGTTTGAGCATCTCTCATCAAAATGATAAGCCTTCCTGACGGTAACAATTGAACCGTTCCCGGTAATACTGGGCTTGTTGTCATGGAGATGCTATGGCAAATAACCTCCTCAACTATTTGATAACCCATCCTATTGTTATGATTGGAAATAGTAAGCTTTTGAGTCAACAAATTAGCTATTTCATTTTTAGAGAATAAGCCATATTCTGGCCCGGGTGTCACTTCAATTTCTTCTGTGTCAAAAAACTGTTTATCGTTATTGTTGGCCCATTTAAAAACTTCCTTATTATCAGAATTACTAAACAATTTTAGTTGATCGCTTTTCATCAGCCGATTGCAACTTGTTATGCTGCTGAACTGAGATTTACTATTTAATATAGTTTCAGCATTGATTCCATTTTTTATGGCCAGATAACATCTTGCTCCACTTACCAATTTTCCAAAAGACAATATCTCTCCTTCAAAAATCTCAGTTGGTTTGTAAATAGGGATTGTCTCATTATTAATTTTAGGAGTCATATTAGCGCCAGCAATTACAATAATGGTATTTGCTTTAAACAACAATTTTGGACCCATTAGAGTAATTTCTAAAACAGCATCTGTCATCATATTATTTAGCAATGAATTTGCCATTTTTGCAGAAATGGAATCCATAGCACCGCTAACTGGCACGCCTTGATTTCTAAAACCAAACCTGCCCAGGTCTTGAATAGATGTAAAAAGCCCAGAGTTTAAAACTGCAATCATTTACACTTTTTTTAAATCATAATTCCCCGCTTTCACATCAAAATCTATGTTTTCATATTCACGTTTTGAAATAGAATAAAACTTAACCCTGTCTCCGGCTGCAATATCGCAGGGTGGTTTATTCTTGGCATTAAATAATGGTATTGGGGTTTTACCAATAATATACCAACCGCCAGGAGAGTTCTGCGGATAAATACCCGTTTGATTTCCACCAATGGCTACGGCACCTGACGGCACATCTAATCTTGGATTGTCTTTTCTTGGCATAATTAATTGCTCCGATAATCCTCCCAAATAAAGAAAACCCGGTAAAAACCCAATACCATAAACTGTATAAAAAGGCGCTGTATGAAGTGAAATCAGTTCCATTTCATTGATTCCTTTCGCACTTATCAGGTTATCTATATCTAACCCAAAATCGTGATCGTAGCACACAGGCACATACCATATTTGGGTTTCTAACTTATTTATAGGTTTTCTATTGGCATAAATTTCTTTAAGTAAAAGGACAAAGTCATCATAAGAAATAATTAAGCTATCATAATTTATAAGCAGTGAATTATACACAAAATTAAAATCCACCAACCCATCAATTTTTTTCGCTTTAATTGTATCGGTAAAAAAACGAATATCATTTAATATCGCTTCATTAATTTCTTCGGTCCATTCTATTAAAATAGCAGATTCTCCATAAGGGTTATATCGCAAAGTGAAGTTCTTCAATAGATTAACTTTTCATATTATGGATTTCCTTAACAATACCAATAGCATTTTCTGTATCGGCATGAACACAAAAAGTATCTGCCTTTATTTCGATCTTCTTATTGTTAACAGTATTTACTTTACCTGTTTCCACAATTTCTTCAATATGTTTAACAACAGATTGCGCATCGACAATTAAAGCGTTTTTATCACTTCTCGTTACCAAACTCAGATCGTCATTATAATTTCTATCTGCAAAAGCTTCATATAAAATTGAAAAATTATTTTCTCTTGCCAACCTTTCTATTGCAGAGCGATAAGGCACAAATAATGTCATATCAGATTTATATGAAGTAATTGCCTCAATAAAAACTTGAGCCAAAGATTCGCTTTTTGCAATGTCGTTATACAAAGCTCCATGTGGCTTTATATGCCATAATTTTGCTTCATTTTTTTTAGCGACTTCTATCAACTGATCTATTTGACTCCGAATAGACTTTATTAGCTCAAGCTCTTTAATGAAAACAGGTTTTCTCCCAAAATTGAGCCGATCGGGATATGAAGGGTGAGCGCCAATCAACACCTTATTTTCAATTGCCAATTGGACCATTTCAGTCATTGAATCTGAATTTCCAGCATGCCCTCCGCAGGCAATATTACCATATTGGATAAATGGCATCAACTCTTTCTCATTGCCAACTCCCTCACCAATATCACAATTAATGCTTATAGTCTTCATTACAATAACTCTAAAACTTTCAAAATACTTTTAAACCCCAAGGCCACAAGAAAATCGCTTTTAAAATTATTTGTTCATGCTGAATTTGCCGGGCCTGACTGCCAACAAAGGCAGGTTCAGAATGACTCTATGCTTGAAATTAAAATTTTAAAAGAACAATTTCAATGCCGCCAGAGCTGTGGTTCCTATTATAAATATTCTATATGGTTTTTCAGGGATATATTTCACAATCTTAACGCCAATATATGCTCCGATCATAATTGCCGGCAACATGGCCAAATTCAAGGTAATAGTATTGATATCAATTGTTTCCCAAACCACAACGTGAAATGGTATTTTGAAAAGATTTATGATGAGAAAAAACCATGCTCCTGTTCCAATAAAGCTGTTTTTAGGCAACATCATAGACAATAAATAAATGGCCATCACAGGTCCGGCTGCATTGCCAATCATAGTTGAAAACCCACCCAAAAGACCAGCGAAAGATGCAAACCACCAATTGTTAGGAATGGCTATTTGGTTTTTTTTACTTTCTCTCCAGATCATGATGATAAGCCCAACAAAAATAACCACCGCCATTATCAGCTTAAACTGATCGTCATTTACAATATTTCCTACAAACAAGCCAATAATTACTCCTACAACTGTACTTGGCAAAAGTTTTATGATATACTTCCATTCAGCATGGCGATGATAATAAGACACGGCAAAAACATCTGCCATACACAGCATGGGCAATAATATTCCTGCGCTGGATTTACCGCCGAAAATTGTAGCCAATATGGGTACGATAAGCATACCTGCACCCATGACTCCTGTTTTGGCCATACCCACTAAAACCGCACAGAAAATCACCCAATACCATTGCGACTGATCGAGCTGAATAGATTCTAATATTGAAATCAAAATTTTATTATTAATGGTTTTACCACGAATTTAATGGAGTTAAAAAGGGAAACATCATCCTTTTCCATAGAACATTCTTTAACTTAATTTATGGAATTAGTCACATCTCGACAAGCAATTTCACATCAAAACACCTTTAATCGGTACAATTTGCTTGGGAACATTTGCCAAATCCAATTCTTGCTTGATGTTTATTTCTATTGTTCTGGCAAGTGCAAGCATCGGTGTGTCTGAAGGTTGGTTTTCAAATGGGTCTTGCATGTAAACGGCTATTCTATCTATCGCCAGAAAAGAAAAAGCAAGTGAAATAGTAGTAGGAATCAGGATATAACCAATCACATCTACCAATGCAAATGGCAAAAACAATATCCATAGATAAATTAATAAATCGACCAACAAACTATAGCTCGCTGGAAAAACAGTATTTTTTATTCTCTCACATTTGCCCATAGCTTCGGTTAATTGGCTTAGTGTACGATCGAGTTGCACAAATTGGTAAGAGTCTATCAGTTTGTTTTTATGCAAATGTTTCAATTTGTTGGCTTGTGTGTAGAGTAATGCATTGGGAGCATTGAATTTTCCTTTCAAATTATTTATTTCTTTTTCAGTAATCAAACCTTTTATATCCTGAACGGCATCTTGCTTTCTGAGGTGTCTGGCAAGGCAATAGTTCCATGCTATATGCCTTAATCCCATATCTAGGATCAATTGAAACTCAGATGATTTTCTACTATCAAAATGTATAAATGTCATCAATTGCCTTACCCAGGTTCTGGAGTCATTGACAACTGCGCCCCAAATGATCCGTGCTTCCCACCATCGATCATAAGCAGAATTTGTCCTGAAACCTAAAAGCAACGCAATCACAGTGCCCGGTATGGTAATCAGACCAAGAGGTACATGGATTACTACCATAAGCATATAATGATCCAATACTGAAATTCCCGTCATATAAAACACAATGACGATCATAGGCATTCTTAAATCTTTTAGTATCCTTTTCCAAGGGATTTGAAGTTTAACGATCATCTGATTTTTAGTGAAATATTATATATCATTGGTAAAAAATGCAATTATAAATTAGAAAATTTTGATGAATTCAAACTGACCTTAAAAATATTTACCAATTGCTGTTTTCCTTTTAATGAAATATCTCCAATCTGTTTATAATCAAGGTGATATTGGTCAGATAACTCATTTTTCAATGTTTCTGAAATTAGTAATTCAGCATTAAATTCATTGCACTTCCCCTGGATTCTGGCAGCAGTATTCAGCACATCACTATGATATGCAATTTCTCTTTTAATGATGCCGACTTCTGAAACTGTCACCTCACCAAGATGTACCCCAGCTTTGAAAAATGGAACCAGCCCATACTTATTTTCATAATATAATTTACGACTATTAAGAGTATTCATAAAAGTGTAATAGATCTGAAGGCAATTTGCATTTTCAAATCCATCTTTTAGTTTCCAGGTGAGCACAGCTTCATCTCCAACGTACTGATAAACTTCCGCATTATGCTTAATTATCGCTGGAGTTAGATCGTTTAAACTGTCCTGGATCAATGTACTAAACCTAATATGACCAAGTTTCTCGGCATGAGTTGTGGAGTCTTTCATATCAAGGAACATAAATATTCTCGTTTCCACAATTGGGTTATGGTACTTTCCCAGGATTAAATTGGTTAGTATTCTGCCTCCAATTTTAGTCTTCATCACTTGAAGGAAATAGATAAAAAAACTAAAAATACCAGTATAAATAACCCACAAAATAGAGGTTTCAGAAAAAATAAAATTCATGAGGCCGAGTTTGATGTCTTCAACTTGATCGTTGGTAAATACCAAAACACTCAAAGAAAAAATAGAAATAATTATCTGAACTATACTCTTAATGAATATCATTTTCCAGTAGGCGAGTTTTTTCAACCAACCTTGGTCAAGAATGAAATCCATGACACCAAAAGAAATACCAATTGTGATTCCCAATACTGCCATTTGAAATAGTAAATTCAGCGGCTGAAAAGGTAGTACCCGATCAAAAGATGGTAATGACTCCACACCCCAAACCCTCACCAGACCAAACAGGATGGATGCACATGTCCATATAACTATTGACCAGCTTATTGTTATAAAAAACCCTTTAATTTTAATTTGTCTTAGTGTCATAAAAATTGAATTTATTTTTCAGTTTTTATTGGAGAATCAGGCTTTATAATTGTGTTTGCTTTTTTTGTAGATTTTGCTTTTCGCCTCACAGTTTTTATTTCTTTGGGCAAAATGGCCTTGTCAATTATCGATGGTAAATGCAAATCTCTTTGCGGAAATGGTATTGAAATTCCTTCCTTTTTGAATGCCGAATCTATAGCCAATCCGATAGCGCTTTTAGTTCCGAGTCCATTGTCGAAGTGCGTCCAGAAAAGCACTCTGAAATCCAGAGAACTATCTCCAAACCCCAGGAAAAAAATTCGAGGATTAGGGACTTTCAAAATATTTTCGTGATCAGACACAATTTTATTGAGCACATCTGTTACTTTTTGGGTGTCTGTTCCATAGGCAACACCAACAATTATCTCCTGTCTTCTTTTGTGGTCAGAAAGTGTCCAGTTGATCATTTCATTAGAAATCAAATTGCCATTCGGCACAATAACTTCTGCGCCTTCAAAAGTGCGCACTGTACTTGCTCTAATACCAATTTCTTTTACTTCCCCCATCAGATTCAAGCTTGCTATCTGAACAACATCGCCAGTTTGAATTGGTCGTTCAAACGCTATTATAAGTCCTGATACGAGGTTATTGAAAATATTTTGAAGGCCAAATCCAATGCCTACTCCCAAGGCGCCAAGTAGTATCGACATTTTACTCATATCAATTTCCGCAGCACCAAAAGCTAGAATAAACCCAAGAATAATAAGTGATAATTTCACCAACATTGATATAGCCCCAGGGACACCTCTGGGCATTTCAAAATGTGTGAATATCTCATCTTCTAGTATAAACCGCATGAAATTTGCGACCAATATAGAAATCCAAAGGGTTATAAAAAAAGCAAGAACACTACCAATAGAAAGGGCAACAGAACCCAATTCCCATTCTTTCGATAGGGTTGCTCCTATCCAATCAATAATTGGTTCGTAAATTATATATCCAGATAGGGTAATGTATAACCAAAATAAAGTGGCTGACCAGTGGATAATTTTAAATAACTGCCCTTTAACTTCATTTGGGTAGTTTTTGATCATGTTCAACTTAGAGACACTATTGTGTTGAACGATTAAAGCTACAAGGCTTTTCAATACAATTGTTGAACAATATACGATGATACCTCCATAGATCAACGTTAGAGATCCGCGAGATAATACTTTCGAAAAAATGGTATTGCCGGCAATATTGGCTATTCCCGATAAAATCAAGATAAATGTCCCTATTTGCATTATAAAAAAAGCAAACCCCCATTGCATTTTTTTATCTTGTTTTTCAATTTCCTTTCTTTCTAAAATCAATGATATCAAGAAGATAGCGGTCAATAAATCAAATAAAATCAACATTGATCTTTCTAAAGCAATAATGTTAGAAAAGTAATCAGTCACCTGAATTAGAAAAAACAAACCCCCGAAAAAGTAAAAGTATTTTTTCTTAATGCTTGGTATCAACCCTGGGAGAATAGTGATAATGGGCACGATCAGCAATGCATAATAATAATTAAGGGCATCTTCAGGGGCTTCATCATAAAAAAAATGTGTCAACATTAATGAGACCAGTAACGACGCTGAAAATGGTTTAGAAATAACATAAATAGCAGATTTTATCGTCTTATCCTTTTTCTCATCTGACCATCTCCCAACTTCCTGTTTCATATAAAAAAATAGAATCGTCAGGAAAACAAAAAACAATATGTGGTACACGATATCGGATTCATAGTTTTTTCTAAAAGTCGCAAAGTCTTTGCTTTGACTTGCAACAACATCCTTTACCTTCTGCCCAAAAGTTAGTGTATCACCTTCAACATTAAATATTTGCCAGATTGGCGGACTGTCAATTGTCAATAATTGAGAGCGATATGATTGTTCAGTTTTTGATATGGCATTCAAAATTTCATCAAGATAAATTAGAGCCCCGGTTAACTCATCTTGCATAGTCAATAGTTTATTATTGCGAGTGGTGAGTTTCTTACTTAGCAAATCAATCTCCTTTATTATAGATTGAATGCGCTCCTCAACTTGTTGCGGGAGCTTTTCGGTGCGTTCTAAATTTAAAGTCAGTTCCCATTTATCATTAAGGTTTGCCAAAACCTCCTTTAGTTCTTTTATGTCTTCTGTCTTTTCACTCAAACTACTTCTCCAACCTTTCAGTAAAATGCGCAATTGGTTGGCATCGTTTTTTATTGCTTCGGTTTGTCGAAGGCTCATCCCCTCAATCTCCTCTAAATTCAGATCATCTTTAGTTTTTTGTATCTGCGAAAGCTTTTCAGGCATAAGAGAGTCTATTTCAATCTCTGAGTTACCGGGGGCGATTCTATTGTTGGTGTCACGGAAAACAGCAATAGCTTCTTCCGATGCTGTCCCTATGTTTGATAGGGCAATAGGCTCAATGACTTCTGCAATTATAGTATCCGATTTGGTAGTCGGATTAGCACTCTGCGAATAGACAGCATGATTAACGAAAAAAAATAGACAGCATAGAAAAATAGTATTAATAAATAAGCGTTGCCCCGATCCAATTTTAGTATGCTTTGTCATGTGATAAGATTATAATCTGCCCTTGGATATAATATTGCAATAAAGGTAATTTTTCATCTAAGATTTTCAACGATTTAAGAGCAATTAATAATTTTCTTAGAAAGAATTATAGAAGTCCATTTAAACCTTTTTTCTCCATAATACTCTAAGTTCCAAAATGAAGTAAATATTAAAAACTAAATTTTAAAGAAAATGAAAAAGCTAATATTATTTTTTGCATTTACATGTGGAGTAACATTTTTTACCTTGGCTCAATCAACTCATAAAGTAAGAAATACCCAGGTAAAACAAACTGTCAGAATTGCTCAGGGAGTTGGCAATGGTGAATTGACCAGACGTGAAACAAACAGGTTGGTAAGACAGCAAAAGCACATTCAAAAAGAAAAAAGATTTGCTAGAGCTGATGGAGTTGTAACAAAAAGAGAACGCGCACACATCGGTCATGAGCAAAAGCATGCCAATAGAAGCATCTACAGACAAAAACACAATACAAAAAAAGGTTTTAATTTTTAGGAATATTTCCCAATACCGGTAAAAAGTCCTTGATGCTTATCAAGGGTTTTTTATTTTAGCAAACCGCTGGCACTCTGAACGTAGTGAGTAGTTGGGTGCTCTCAGGGAAACGGCGTTAATCATTGCATAGAGAAAAAAATTAAGGCACAAACCCCTCCCAAACCTCAGCCTTCAATTCAGGTTTAGCCATGAAATCAAATGCATCGTGATTCTTTTCAAAAGTGGTGTAAATGGGTTCGCCTTTCACAATATTCAAATTTGAATAATCTCCAGGTCTTTTGACAATCAGCTCAGAATCTTTATAATTATTGTTCTTTTTCCATGAAATGCTTCTGTCATCATTTAGTGTCGGAAACCAGGCCAATCCCTTGTGCGCACGGACATCCTTATAGTCAAAACCATAATCACGATCGCACCACGCACCAAATGTCAATGGACTATCAGGGTCGGCAGAGATGGTGGCGTGCGCCCAATCTGGAGGTACGATGACCACTTCGCCCGGACCGGCCTCTACCGCAAAGCACATGCCCGGATAGTCTTTGGCAGTTTCCTGCATATAAATGATTGCCCTGCCCGACCAAATTTCATAAATCTCAGGAGGAGATAATTTGTTATTCCTTGTTTTTTTGTGGATATGCCCCTGGCTTCTTATCGGTTCTTCTCCCAGTCTGCCTGCCGCATAAGTAACGACGCCAAAAAGTATGTTGCGCTTTTGCATCATCGGGAGATGCTTCTTTTTCCCAACATCCATAGCAATGCTGTACACAACCTCCGGCCCTTGGCAATTGGGATTCATGAGGCTTGGGCGAATCGAATCAAGTGTTCGGTTTTCCACTTCAGGCCCAAAGGTTTCTAATCCAAATTCAAAACCCATAGGGCTATTGGTTGGTGTTATGTCAAATCCCGGATAAAATTTCATGATGGATATTTTTTTTAAATGTGTTAGACAACAATTAATGAGCGATTGATACAGCACTCAATTTTCAGTTTTTGAATTTATTTTTATACTTGCTTATTGTTTATTGAATGTTGCTTATTGAATGTTTTTTTTGCAATACGATAATTGGCAATCGATTGCTGAATAACATATAACATGCCATTTTACAGCACTATGCTTTATCTTAATAAGGTGGAATAATGGTAAATAAAAGCATCAATTTGAGCATACCTCAAAACGTCAATGTCAACCATTTCCATGCGGGAATAAGCTTTATTCCTTCAATCTCATCTTCCTGGTTAAAAGTGATTATTTCGCCGCTTGCATGTTTATAATATTGCAATGCCTCCTTAATTCCTCCTATCTCGCGATTCAGGTTTTCATCATTAACTTCCCAGCAAACCTGAATGGCCAGGCTAATTTCTTTGCCTTCCTTTACCAGAAAATCACATTCATACTTTTCCTTATGGTAATAAATCTCCTTATAGTGCTGTCGCAATTTTTGAAAAGCAATATTCTCCAGCATTCTTCCTGAATCGCTCGAAAATGAAAGCGTATTGGCATCGATCAATCCATTGTCTATGCAATAGGCCTTCTTCTGATTTGATATTTGCTTCTTAATGGAAAAACTGTATTTCGGAACAAGTTGTATCAAATAAGCATCCTGCAGGTAATCGCAATAATCAATGGTGGTTCTTATGGATTTGATATTGAGCAAATTGCTAACATTTCTAAAACTGAATAATTTCCCGGTATTGCTCAGGATATACAATGCCAATTCTAAAATCACTTTTTCATTCCTGATTTTTCTTCTTACAACAATATCCCGCAACACGATATCTCTCATCAACGTTTGAAGGTATTCTTTGAGATTATTATTGAGGTATTCAGGAAAACCACCTTGCTTCAAATAAATCTTCAGGCTCTCCGGTTCCGCTTCCAGTTTTTTATAACGAAGAAACTCTTCGTAACTAAATGGGAACAACTCAATTTGTAAATACCGACCGGTGAGCCTTGTCCCTAATTCTCGGCTCAATAAACTTGAGTTAGATCCTGTCACAATAATGTTAAGGCCTCTTTCATGTGCAGATCTTACATATCTTTCCCATTCCGGTATATTTTGAATTTCATCAAAACAAAATATGGTAGAACCATTTTCCTTAAATACGGTTTCCAGTTTTAGGAAATCATCCAAAATAAATGAACTCAGCCGCGGGTCTTCAAAATTTATATAAGCCATTTTAACTTCCCCACGTAAAAGAAGTTTCAATAATGTGCTTTTCCCACATCGCCTGATGCCGGAAATGACCGTCACCAGGCCGGACTGATGAATCGTTTTTGTCCGTTCCAGATACTTACCGGAAAGTATGGATTCCTGATCCTTTATAATTGCACGGAGTGTGTTAAGTAGCATAGTTATTATCTTGTATTTACAATACTAACTATTTTGTATTAGTAATACAAGTTATCGTGTATTACTAATACATGGTATATTGTATCAGTAATACACGTTTTATAATAACATTAATTGAACCATATTTTTAATGTCTCACATAACCCAGCATAGTCGCACATTTTTCTCCAACACTTTTGCCATGAGGCCGAATTGTATATTCGCCAACTGCCGCAGGAACAATAAATGTCTCTGCATAGTGAATGATAAAAGGACCGAAATCGTTGGTGGGGCTTTCCACGATTATCTCATCTCCCTCGACCAGACATAGCACATGAACTCCTCCCAACTTATATCCATTAGTGTTTAGACTGATTTTTTTGGTAAACCAATGTCTTCTGGTCTCGATAAATTCTCGCTCGTGCAAACCTGTCCGTTCTTCCAGCCAGCCATCACCATCAGCAATTTTTTGTACCTGATTTAATAAGTTTTCTGCTGTCCATTTTTCCTTACAATCCCATTGGATTACATTCATTCCGTGCTCGATATTGATGGGTCTTGGTTTTCCATCCATACCCACTCTGCCCCAGTCCCAGAGTTTAAAGGTGAAAATGTATGGAGTCGCACTGATCTCCAACACCATACTGTCTTTGCCTGAGCAGTGAACCGTTCCGGCTGGTATGAGTACATGATCATGTTTTTTTACCATCCATTTGGCGACATGTTTGTCTGCATCAAAATCCTTCTTTCCTTCTTGTGCTTCTTTGAGATCATTATAAAAAGTTTCCGGATTTGCATCGTCTTTTAGCCCGAGATATACGTGTGCGCCTTCTTTTACATCCATCATATAATAGCTTTCGTCCTGGGTATAATGCATACCAAACTTCTCCTGGATATATTCGGTAAGCGGATGCACCTGCAAACTCAGGTTGCCACCATCCATGGTATCCAAGAAGTCAAAACGGATGGGAAACTCATCTCCAAATCGCCCATGAACTGGATTACCCAGCAATTTTTCGGGTTGATCAAAAACCACATTAATGGAAGGGGTTTCTATCAGTTCGCCATCAATTTTTAAAAGCAAGCTGTTTTCTTCTGGCACACAATTGAAGCACCAGGCATAATTAGTCGCTGATTTGTCCAGATTACAATTTTCCTTCATCCATTGTCCACCCCAAAGGCCTGGATCAAAAAAAGGCACCACACTAAATGGCCTGCTCGCAGCAACTTCCAGCCCATCCAAAACCGCCTTGCCATCTACCAGTTTTGGTTTGTTTTGCGCATTGCTATCCAACACAAAATCCCATTGTGGCATCAACTTTTTCTTCCACCTGTCGAGTACACGCCAGTCCACAAAATAGCCTTGCTTATAAAGCAACATCCAGTCCTCTGTTGTTTTGTTTTTTACACCAAGGTTATCGACAAGATTTTTGCGCATGCGCATCTGAATTTCCCAGCGTGCCATATCGGCATAGACCAACAAGTCATAATTTTCTGATACTTTGGCTGCTCCCGAACCATAGACAATGACTAAACCCTGAGATTGATCCGCTATTTTTTGCCGTACACGGGTCAATTTTGTTTCATCAAAATAGGCATTAATTTGTAGTCTGGTGAGAAATCCGAACACTCTGTCGTTGGTCACATCTGGAAATACCATTTTTTCAATAACATCCGGAGATTTATAAACCTCCTCTTCAACATTGATGAACAAGGATGGGTTTAAACCGGTTTTCAGATTTTCAATCAATTCTTCATGTATCACACCCTGGTAGGTTTCTACTACGAGAATTTTATTGCCCGTGCTTTTACTCAGCTCTATTTGTAACCTTTTACAAATGTCATCCCATCCATTGGAACATTTGTATTTTTCATTTGCCACTTCCACAAAAGGGAAATTCTGATAGTTAGCCATTTTATAATTCGTATTTCTTTTTTAATAGATATTCCAAGCCCAATAATGCCGCATCATCCATTAGTTGTTCTTTTTCTATCTTCACTTTTCCCCATGGCGTCCAGGCTTGTTTATTTACTTTTTGCCGGATGGCAGGGATGATGAAGTCTGCACTTTTCATTACCCCTCCAGAAAGCAAAATCAATTCAGGGTCATAGGCATGAATCACATTAATCGCCATTGCCGCCCAAATTTCTATGCAATAGTTCCTGACGTCAATGGCCGTAGCATCACCTTCATTTGCCAGCTTGAAAACCGTTTCAAAATCATGGTTTTTTTCTGCTTTTAATTTACTTGCATCATAATCTGAATGTTGCCTGATTCTTGAGGAAAGTTGCCAAGAGGAAGCATGAGCCTCTGCGCAACCTACATTGCCACAATTGCACTTATCTCCATGAAAATCAATAATAAAATGCCCGCAAAGAATACCAGCCTGAAAGTGCTTGCCATATAAGATTTGTCCGTTAATAATTACCGCGCTACCAATGCCTGTACCAAAGGTGATCAGCGCCAGATCATTTACCTCTTTGCCTGACCCGTACTGCCACGCTCCCGCAATTGCAGCCCTTGCATCGCCCTCCATGACAAAAGGAACATTCCACGATTCTTTGGCCCATAAGGGTAAATCCAGACTGACAACATCATTATACTTGTCATTGATCGACAATACATTCATGGATTTTGTATCAACTATTCCGGGTATAGCCATTCCAACACCAGTGATGGATTTTGGATCAATACCAGCCTCTTGCATCAATCGCTTGGCTTCAAGCTTTATCAAATTAAGCCTGGGGCCCAGACCATTTTCTGATACAGCCTGAAGACCACCTCTGGCTATGACCTGGCCTTTATCTACCAATCCGATTTTTATATTGGTGCCTCCGGCATCAATGGATATTTTGGTCATATTTGTGTCTATTATACAAGTTGAGGTTTCCCGTTTATCTCTTTCAACCTGGCGGTAAAACCGTTTTTAGAAATATCATTATAATTGTGCCCCGCATCCGATGGCCAGCAGGCACCGAATACCAATGGATTTTTACCCACATTTGCAACCCGATGGGCTATGTGTGGTCGAATATAATGCAGGCTGCCTACCGTCATTTTTTCCGCCCAGGTATTTCCATTTCGATCCATTAAGATGAGCATTCCTTTTCCCCGGATTCCCCAATAATATTCTGTCCGGTCTTCCTGAGCGTGAAAATGCCCCTTTGTCATAAAATATTCATTGCCAACTTTACCTGGGAAAATGGTCGTATTTCCAAAGTACAATCCTCCCGGAGCGCCTGTTTCTTCCGGCAGGTACATTTGTACCTGATAAATCAAAGACTCCTGATCGAGTTGTGCCCGCTTAGTTTCATCTTCAAAAATTCCCTTCAAGTCTTTAAGATACCTGCTTACTTCAATAATTTCATCACCCCTTAGTTTGCCGGTGTTCGATTCGAATACGAGGCCTGATTCAATAATTTGTTTGTGCGTTGGGTACATACTATAATGATTTTCTTAAAATTAGATTCGATGGATTTTTTATTTTATCACGCTTGCCTTTCAATATCATTTCAGCAACAGTTTTGCCCATTTGTTTGAAATCTGTAGAAATTGTGGTGATGCCACCAGCGATGATCTCTTTGAAAGGCGTATCGTTGTACGAAATGATACCCACATCCTTTCCTATTTCAAGTTCTTCTCGTGTGCATCTTTTTACCAGTTCGACCAGATTGTGATCATCCGTTACAACAAATAATTGACCGCGAAGTTTCATTGAATCCTCAACGGAATTTCTCACCAACCCGTTTATTTGATGGTCAGCGCAGAATTTCTCAAAACCCATGATAATCTCATTGAAATGATGTTTGGTTTGATTGGTAACTAAATTTATAGCCTTATATTTTTGAATTTTATTCAGCCCTTTTGCCAGAGCATTGTAGGTATCATTTTCAAAATGCTGACAAATATGGGCATATTGATTGCCAAATTGAAGACGGCCATAATCCAAGATATACACTTTGTCTTTCGGCAGTTTTTTTAATATGCGTTTCGTTCTTTGGTGATAAACCGGCATGATTACATATGCAGAAAAATCATCGGTATGGTTGTCAATCAAGGTCTCAAAAAGATCAATATTACCATGGTGAAAATAAATCTGTTCCTGGCCTTTTCCTTTAAAAGCCTCCCGGAAAGAATTGTAAAGCGACTCTTTATAGGCAGTTAGTTTGTCGAAAATCAACAAGACATTGTGTCGTTTTCGCCGCCTCGCCGTACCTACAAAATAACCTTTCCCGACTGTTGAGGTGATGACGCCCATTGATTTCAATTCTGCATAGGCTCTGAGTACTGTATCTTGCGATAGCCCATGCTCCTTGCACTGTTTGTTGATGGAAGGAAGTTTGTCGCCTTTGGAAATTGATTTTTCCTCAATCCCGGATAGTACGCTGTCAACAATTTGCTTGTAGATAGATTTACTATTTGATTTGTCTATTAAAATGTTATCTATAAGCATATTATAATTAAACCTCTTGGGTGTTCTATGCAAATATACTAATTATAAATTACGGGCGATAGGTTTTTTTCTTAGCTGTGAGTTAGGAGGTGAAAAATAAGGGCAAAAATCAGCGTGGGATAAAAAGTCCTTTTACATTTACTTCGATACTGAATTAGTCTATGGATTTATAGTGAGTTTTGCTGCTTTTGCGCATAGGTCAATACAAGTTGTCATCATGGCCATAAGCCATGATCTTGTTGAATAAACACAATATATTCCCTACTTCTCTTCCTTTTGATCATAATCTATTTCCAAATCATTGGTTCTTATTTCCTTCAGTTTAGATATTAATTTATCTTTAAAACCAGCAACTACCTTAGCATATTCCGGAAGAGCTGCCAAGTTGGTGAATTGCTTTGGATCTTTATTCATGTCGAATAATTCAATGCCGGAAGCTGCGTCTTCGTCATACTGGATATACGACCAATTTTCATCACGTAGTAAAAAAGTCTTACCTCCCTGCGTAACCGAAAACGCCATATCTCTTACCTTGTGAGCAGGATTGTCAAGTGTTTTTACTAAGCTCTTTCCCTGAAGGTGTTCCGAAAACTGGAGTCCTGCCAACTCAGCTACAGTCGGATACATATCGAGCAATTCGACAAAGGAATTGCAGACAGCCGGTTTTTTACCCGGGACTTTAATGATCAAGGGAACGCGTACTGATTCTTCATGCAAACCAACCTTCATCCAAAAGCTGTGCTCTCCAAGATGATAGCCGTGATCTGCGGTAAAAATAACAATGGTATTATCTTCCAAGCCTTCTTCTTTAAGTGTGTTTAGTACCTTGCCAACCTGAGTATCCATATATGCGACACATGCATAGTAGGCTGCCACGGCCTTTTTTTCTTGTGCTTCATTCATTTGCGCACTTATACTTGTAACATAATTAATTCCCCGTTCCGGGATGTCATCCCAATCACCTTCAACCTTTTCCGGCATGATTACTTTATTGTATGGATAGGGTTCAAAGTATGGTTTTGGAGCAACAAATGGAACATGCGGACGGAAAAAGCCTACCGCTAAAAAGAAGGGCTCATCTTTGTGCTTCCGAATTAACTCAGAAGCCTTCTGCGCAGTTTTCCCATCGGAGTGCACGAGATCATCTCCATCAGCCTTTACTATAGTCATTACATTACCGTCGCGTATAGGGAGTGTGCCATTCGGATTTCCCTGCACCAATTCACCTTCGCCCGGCGCTTTCCATTCTAATCCAATGCTATTATACCGTTCATTCCATGATGCCTCATCATCCTCGCCATTTCTACCCAGCATATGATCAGTGATACCCATATGGTATATTTTGCCTACCCGGGCGGTAAAATATCCATTATCTTTAAATAATTGGCTCCATGTTTTTCTATCAGGCCCAATATTTTCACGACCACTTACATAACCGAAAGTAGTAGTGGCATGTGGATAGTATCCTGTCATAAACGACGCTCTTGAGGGACCACATACAGGATATTGACAATATCCCCTGGTATATCGAGTTCCATCAGCAGCCAGTTTATCAATATTGGGAGTATTGCTGGCTTTATTTTCGTAAGATGATACTGCCGTAGTAGTTAGGTCATCAGAAATGATGAATAATACATTTAGTTTTTTATCAGGTTGATTGCAGGCCGTACCAAGCAGAATGAATATTAGAATAATGTTTAGATATTTCATGGGTTTCGTATATAAATTAAGTCGATCAATGCAAGTTAATAAATCTCTACTAAACTGAAGCCAATCTACCTCCAGGTAAGCTTCTGAGGGCGAACATTGATTTGAGTTGATGAATTATTAATTATGGTTGTCCCACCCACCATTTTGTTTGTGATTTTGGTGAATGGAACCACCAAAAACAGAATTCCGCTTTGGTTGTTGGGCTTTTTGTATTAATTCAGCAATGTGAGTAAAGATTTTTTTACGGTAGATAAGAAAATGCGATCTTCTATAATTTATTGTCTCAAGTTATGTGGAGCCATTTTGCTGAAGGGAAGGAAGGTTAAAGTTGTGGTAAGGGTGGAGTGAACTAACATCAGGGTGACTCGGATTGAACCCGTCTGACAGCGAGGCAGGAATCCTAAGTATCATTGTTCCGACATGCCCTGTGGAACATGTCGAGGAGCTGAATTTTTCCGAACGATATCAGGACCTTGCTTATTCAACTATGAATCTTGCTTAACGTTTCTATGTACTTGATAATCTGTCTGTAATAGCATTTTTAAAACCTTGCTTAATTCTTTATTAATGTTTCTTAAATACAAAAAGGGCATTCTTGTCTCGCTTTTTATCGCTCAGTCTGTATAGAATTTCATCGGCAATAAATTGGTTGACATAACCTCTAATTGTGTTTGTGTTTATTCCTGTATGTTTAGAAAAATCACTTACGGTTGCTTTATGATTTAAAAATAAACATTGCAATATTTTGATTTGCGTATCATTATAAGATTTCCACCTATGCTCAACCTTATTTATTACCGAATCGTGGATGGTTTTTGAATGTTCACTTATTTTATTTCGCAACGTTAAATACACATTCCCATTTTCTTCTTTGTATTCAGGTACTGATAACATCGATTTTTCCATGGATTTGTAAATTCTAGATACACCTTCATTTAATTGTCTTACGTACCCCATGTCTTCCAATACCCTGGCTACCCTTGGGTTTCTTGCGTAACGTTCTGTTGTAATGTTTTCTACGGTTACTTGTGCCGGAAGAGGGCCGCTATTGGAAATTTCTAATCGATCATCAAAATGCTTTATGTAAATAGCATTACCCTGCACATTATAAGAGCGGTGGCACAAGGCATTTACAACACCTTCTAGCCATGCTTCTTCAGGATATTCTGGTACTTTTTTAAACTTTCCTATCTCTAAATCCAAAAAATAATAGTCTTTAAAAGATGCGTTTAAAAACAACTTTAGGTCATCTATTAGGTTTGGAATGTTATTTTCGAATCGTTCATCTTTGATAACGTTGTATTCTGTTCCTGTTTTGGATTCCTTTCCTTCGTAACGGATATATCTTACTGAAGCCGAAGGGATGTATTTTTCAGGGTCTTTAGAAAAAAGTAATACCCCTGCCTTTTTAATATTAAAACTTTCCGCTTTTTTAACTGCTAAATATCGTTTAGTTAAAAGTTCTAGTTCTGAGCCTTCATAATTTAGTTTCTCTTTATATTGAGCGAGTAAACTTTCGTCTAAATCTCCTAAATCAAATTCTGATTGAATTTCTTCTTCAAATCTTCTGATTTGTTTATCATACTCCAACTTTTTCACAGCATCTCTACCCAAAATACGATTGGCGTCATTCACCCGCAAAAACACATTTTCATTATCTTTTCGAGAAAAAGTACGTTCTATTTCTTGCTCTACATGGTATAGAAATACTAATTTCCCATCAACATCAATTTCTTCTAATCTAATGTTGCAAGAGGGGTGGATAAAATCAAATACTAAACTTCTATATTTATCTAATTGATCTTCGATCTCCTTTAAATCCTGAATAACACCGCTATCTGATACACCAAATGCCAATACTCCACCATCTGCATTGAGCATGCCAATCAATTCTTCTGCAATTCTTGTAGGCTTGGTTTCTTTCTCGCCTAACCCTTTACGTTCAAAGTATTGGTGCTCTGGTTTTGTACGTAAATACGACAGTGTGATTAAAGAATTTATTGCTGACAATACGCGCTCTTCACTCATTGGTTTTTATTATTCTTAAATGTTTCTTATTTACTTTCCTTTCTTGCTTATTATTTTAAATCTTTCAAAAAACCGCTTTTACAAACTATTTAAACCTTGCTTAACTGTGGTTAAATCTTGCTAAGTACTTTTTATATAGTTAATATCCTACCGTTTTAGGGTCTGTACAGAATTGGTTTTTTCTATATCAGTAAAAGCAGTTTCTTTAAAAATAACCCTACAAGTCTCTGGACATAATTCTTCTTTCTATTTGTCAATACCTTCCGCTACTTTACTCGTAATGCCATTTGCTAAATATATAAATAATGTCCTCTTTTACTTAATCGATTCATAGTATGAAATTATAGGCAATTAAATGTAGGGATATAATCTTATAATATGAGTGTTGAAATAATCGTATCCTAATTGTTTTCTTGTCATATTTCCTCCAAAAAATACTTTGGTAAAAGTAATAATTTACCCTACACAATTGGCTTTTTCGTAATAAATACATCAGAACTAACTAAGGGCATAGCTAGCAGTTTGGACTACAATTAACACTTTTCTATTATAATAATAATGAGGCTAAAATTCCTTTTATTCAAAAAGGCAAAAAAAAGGTCTTTCGTAAAATTGACAATTCCATGTTGGTAAGTTTCAGATTAGCCTCTTATTCCTAAAGGCTATCCCAGAACCAGGTTTAAGATACTTCTCAAATAAATATGCTTTGTATTTATCGTCGCAATTGCATTGCGACTGAAAACTTAATTTAAACGACCAAAGCAGGGAAAGGTAATTGCTAGGAACTTTTGGGATTTTGCCTTGTTACCTCAATATTTATAAATGGATTCTTATTCCCTTTTCTTTCGTAGTGGTTGCCCTCGGTCGCTTAAGGTTTGTCAATAGTGAGATGCGGAGGAGATACATTGTTAAGTTTATTGAATATAGCTGATATGCAAATTGAAAATTGCACCACTTTTTTACCACAAGTTACGCTACACTAAATATGCTGCAGGGGGCTATAATTAGAACTTAGCCGTTGAACTCAAATGTCTTGTATTTTTATTTGATGGTTAAAAACAATTGGAGTTTTTTTATAGTATCTTAATCGTTACAAGCTAATATTATCATTTAAGCGAGTTTCATAAAATTACACTCAAATATTTTTTCGATGAAAAAATTAAATCCAAACCTTTTCATTATTGAAATCAATAGAACAACCAGTCTTGAAAACCTTGAATGTCATGGAGCGCTACAATTAAATGATAAAAACTTAAATAAAAAGGCACTCAGGTTTATAAAATGTAAATTTCAATTCCTTGAGATAAGTAAAATCAACGATCTAGAATCAATTCATTTTTATGAATGTGAGACTACTGATATTTTAATAAATGAGGTAGTAGGTAATTTTTCATTTATATTTCATAATTGCACTAATCAAAGTATACAAATTTCCGGAAGTGATGTAATATCTATCAGTATCAAAAATTGCGAAAATCGTTTTGGAAAAATACTAATTGAAGGAAATACAATTCATAGAATATATCTTGAAAATATTGATGTTCTAAAAATCAATATTACCCATTCCAATGTGAGAGCACTAATTGATATTATTTCAACAAAATGCGAAAGACTGGAAATCAAAAATTGCGAAAAGATAGGACAATTAAAACTTTTTAAAATTTACCCAAGAATTCAATTCACTATCAAAAAGTGTAATATTGAAAACAAATTTTATAGTCAACTTTCAGTTTTTAATTCGATTAATATTGATAGTTGTGAGTTTAATTCTGCATTTGACTGGAAATCCAATCCTATTCGATTAGTTCAATTAACTGAGAACACATTTAATAAGCCATTCAACTTGGAATTAAAATTAAATCAAGATGAATCTCAAAGAGATTTTGGAGTAACGCAAACTGGAATAATTGAAGACTTTTCATTAAAAAACAATATTTTTGGAAGTGAGGGATTTCTTAATTTAAGTGGGAATGAATTAATCAAATTTTACTGTAAGTTTAATGTCCAATCCAAGACTCAGTTTTCATGCCATTTACCCAAAACAAATACTATTAGATTTATAGGAGAAATAAGCAACAGTACTTACAATTTTAGCTTTTTTGAAATAATAGAATTAACAATTTCTGAATTCTATAATTATTCACATTTAAACCTGTCAAGTATCAATAATGTGATATTCAAAATAAAAGGCGAAAAGCAACCAAAACGAAGTTTGTCACTAAGAAATTCATTTTTGGGCAAGACGAATTTCAATAATTGTGACCTGTCAACTTTTGATGATATTGTAATAGCTGATTCCCAACTACAAGAAATAACCACATCCAATGTGACATGGTTTAATAAAATGACAATTGAAACAAGAAATGAAATTGGCTTTTTAGAAAACAGAAACTATCGTGAAGTATATCGACAACTAAAGATTGCAATGGAAAAGCAGGGGGATAGAATTAAGTATCTTGATTTCAAATCCAAAGAATTATCGGCTTACAAAGATTTAATAGCAAAGGATAAAAGAATTACGTGGGATGAAAAAGTAATATTTTGGATAGGGAAAAATACAAATAACTTTGGTCAGGATTGGTTAAAAGCGGTAAAAATTATGGGTTGGTCAAATGTGGTGTTCTTATTAATCCTAAGCGCATTGATAACTAAAACTATTAATCCTGTTGAAGTCTGCTATTTTTTTTGGTCAAATATCAAACACCTTTTCACCTTACTAAATCCAGCGCATAGTTTAAAGGATATTGTTCCAGTTCATGCTCAAACATTTTGGATGAATGCTGTGGATTATTTATCCAAGATATGGAACGCATTTTTCATATTTCAAATCATTTCAGCGTTTAGGAAGTATTTTAAATAGAAAATTTAAAATGAATGAAAAGACAAAGAACCCTTTTTAAAATCAGCCTACATTTTGTCTATTACTTCGCATTTTATGATGGTAAATTTTACGCAAGCCTTTTATCCCTAAAAACTTTCCCAGATCCGGATTTAAGATACTTCTCAAAATTATATGCTTTGTATTTGTCAGAAAATGCTATGTAGGTAATGAGTTCTATTGGTAATTTGTCTTTGGTATAATGTACCTGGCCTTTGTTATGTCGGGAGATTCGGTCATCCAGATTATTTGTACAACCAGTATAGTGAGTTTCGTCTGAACATTTCAAAATATATACGTACCACATTTGGTAAATATACGCTGTGGATTTCATCCACCGAAGCCCTTGCCTAATAAAACATGAAAGATTGAAATTCTATTGAAGATAAAAAAAGCCCTCCTACGCTGAAGCTTCGGAGGGCGAAGGTGGAGCATAACGGATTCGAACCGTTGACCATCCCGAACTTGCTTCGGGATGCTCTATCCACTTGAGCCTGTCTGCCGATCTTTAGGCAGGCTAATGAGCCATTCAATATATTTTGCTTTTCTTTTTCTTTATGCGTGATTCCTCTGCTATGGCTTCAGCGCGTGTTGAGAATTCCCTGGACCATTTCAATGTCCATGGCTTTCCTGATTTTGTATATGTTGATCTGGAATTGTTATGATCATCAAGTCTTTTATCCAGATTTTCACATTGTCCAATGTAGAACCTGTCTTTACTGGATGAATATATGATGTAGGTGTAAAACATAGTTATAAAAAAAGGGATCGAAAGATCCCTTTTGTGGAGCATAACGGATTCGAACCGTTGACCCCCACGCTGCCAGCGTGGTGCTCTAGCCAGCTGAGCTAATGCCCCAAATTAATTAAATGGGTCGGCAAATATATTTTAAAATTGTGCATTGTCAAAATTTTAGTCGTCTGGCTTTTACAAAAGCTTTTCGATAATAATTTGACATGAGATTGACTTCGATTACTCCTTTGCTGGACGAAGCATGGATGATAATTATGTTATCCTTTTTCCGTGAATCAGTCACCAATCCAGCATGGGTGATACGTCCATGTCCTTTCATAGTTTTGAAAAATACCAGGTCGCCTTTTTGCAGTTCACCTATCCCTACTCGTTTGCCCATCTTACTTTGTTCTTTTGCCGTTCTTGGAATATAGACATCTATGGCCTCAAAGCTGCGCATCAGCAAACCGGAACAGTCCATTCCTAAAGTCGTTGTACCTCCATATTTATATGGTGTATGCATGTAGGATCTTGCCCGGGATATCACAACATCAGCCTTCTGCTCTCTCTTTATCCTTGTTCCAGCGCAGGAACTCATCAACATTACCAATATGGCAAATATCAAAAAATACTTATTGGGACATTTAAAATCCATTATTCAAATTTCAAGTTTCAATTCAATAATAACGAATTCGTAAAATTAAATTATTGAGTCCACTCCTAAAACAGATAATTTTTATAAAAAGAGTTATTTTGGAAGAGATTTTTATTTTTTTGAGATTCGGTGATGCTTGATTATCAGCTAATTGAAAAAAATGAAAATATTGCCAAAAGAAACTTTTTTGATTTTGTGTGTTTTCGGAGCGGACTCATTATTATTGCTACCAAATAGATACAGGGAAATTGCTTTTTAAACTATTAAAATTGGAGAGTCATCCTGAACTTGTTTCAGGATCTGTATAATGGTTCAACAGGTGCTGAAACAAGTTCAGCATGACCATGCTAGTTTTAAAAGTGATTTCCCTACAAATAGATAGACTTATGTGTGGAATTACTGGAATTTTTGCTCTTAACCTTGCCGGGAAAATGCATATGATCAATCTGTCAAATGCAACGGAGCAAATAGCTAAAAGGGGACCGGATGCCAGGGGGGTGTGGATGAACGAATTTGTAGGTCTGGGCCATAGAAGACTGTCTATCATTGATACCAGCTACAATGCCGCCCAGCCCATGAAGGACAGCTCCGAAAGATACACCATGGTGTATAATGGAGAAATATACAACTTTGGTGAATTACGAAAAACGTTGCTGGACAAAGGGGTTGTTTTCAAATCAGATTCCGACACCGAGGTATTATTGTATGCCTACATTATTTATGGCGAAAAATGTCTGGATAAACTCAATGGTTTTTTTGCTTTTGCAATTTATGATGAGCAAAACAATAGCCTTTTTCTTGCCAGAGACCGATATGGAATAAAGCCACTTTATTATTATGTGGATGAAGACAAGTTTCTTTTTTCCTCGGATATGCATTCGCTATTGGCATTCGGAATTGAAAAGAAATTGGATATGGAATCCTTGCTAACCTACCTACAGCTCAATTATACCCCGGCACCAGATACCATGATCAAAGGGGTGAAGATGCTGGAGCCGGGTCGATTTATTCAATTCAGGGACGACAACTTTGAGATTAAATCATATTATACAATTGAATATAATCGCAGACAAGTAGCTGAAAATCGCAATTCCTACGAACACCAGCAACAGCAGTTAAAGCATTTGATGGAGGAATCTGTCAAAAAGAGACTGGTTTCGGATGTGCCTCTGGGTACTTTTTTAAGTGGAGGAATTGATTCTTCTATTATTTCAGGAATAGCCAAACAATACAAAGATGACCTGCATACTTTTAGTATTGGATATAAAGATGAGCCATTTTTTGATGAAACCAATTTCGCAAATCTGGTAGCTAAAAAATTCAATACCAACCACACGGTTTTTTCTCTTGGCAATGATGATCTTCATGAACATCTCTATGACATCCTTGATCGGATGGATCAGCCATTTGCAGATTCTTCGGCAATTCCGACTTACATTTTAAGTAAAAAGACCAAAGAGCACATCACAGTTGTTCTTTCGGGAGATGGAGCAGACGAACTTTTTTCGGGGTATAATAAGCATGAGGCCCACCTTAGGGCGATGAATAACTCTGGATTGAATGTGGTATTAAAATCCATTGGGCCGCTACTCAAATATATTCCAAAATCCAGGAATGGTGCTTTGTCGAATAAGATTCGCCAGGCAGAGAAATTTTCACAGGGATTGAATTTAAGTCAGAAAGAAAGATACTGGAGCTGGGCAAGCATTGCCTCAGAACAATATGCCTTGCAATTGTTAAATGAGGAGACAAAAGGGCAGATTGCCCAGGAAGAAAGTATTGGTCGCAAATCTAAGCTATTAGAATGCATGTCCTCAGAAAACGATTTTAATGAGTTACTTCTGGCAGATATGCAGCTCGTATTGCCAAATGATATGTTGCGAAAAGTTGACCTGATGTCCATGGCGCATGGACTGGAAGTTCGTGTGCCTTTTCTCGATCATCACCTTGTCGATTTTGTGTTTCAATTACCGGTTTCATCAAAAATTAATAGCCAAATGCGAAAGCGTATTCTTCAGGATACATTTCGCGATCTATTACCGGCAGAATTGTACAATCGATCAAAAAAGGGTTTTGAAGTACCATTGCTCAAATGGTTTCGGGCATCCCTTAAATCTTTGATTACTGATGATTTGTTGGGTGATAAATTTATAGAAGAGCAAAACATATTTAATCCAAACGAAATCAAAAAACTGAAAAATAGACTTTTCTCCAGCAATCCCGGAGATGCTCATGCGACCATTTGGGCATTGATTGTTTTTCAGTGGTGGTGGAAAAAGTATTTATCTTAACCCGAATAATTCGGGAGATAATTATTGATACTTGTAATGAGCCTGCCTGTATTCTATGATAAAACAAAATATTTTTGATAAAATTAATAACATTT
>CAZDRA010000005.1:0-94583 GCA_964507705.1 uncultured Roseivirgaceae bacterium
TAGTTATAAATTAATTTGAATACGACCATATCGTAGATAATTCATGGTTGGTTATCATAAATTAATATTTCATTTAGATAAACATGATAGCCCTTTTTTGGATTTAATAGTTTGATAGTCACGACGTGCTTACCGTGATCAAGATTATAATTCCAGCTTATTTCATGGCGTCTTTTTGTGAAATCAATTGGCAAGTATGCTTTTTCAGAAAGCTTACCATCTACATGTACCTCAATTATTTGTTTATAATTAGATTCTGAATCGTTATCAGCCCGTGAACTTCCTTTAATGACAAATCCTGTTCCGTTAAATTCAAAAATTGATTTGGTATAAACATTGTCCAACCTTCGCTGTCTTGGTTTAATAGTAGTAATTTTTACCGGAACGTGATTTGCAAATCCCTTTTCGAATTTTACTGTAGCTGGTCTTTGTGGTAATAGTGATATTTTATTCAGGTTTATTTTGCCTCCGTTTATTTTTATATTTTGTATGGCATGATTATAACTCATCTTATACACATCATTGAGAGAATAGGAAGTGTATTTAAAATTCAAATCTTCTACTTTATCCAGACCTTGTTTCCAATATTCAGGGATATTTGAATATCCCAGCATAGTACCTAATATTCCAGCGACACTGGATGGATTACAATCTGAGTCTTGCCCACAACGCGTACTAATTTCGATAGATTTACCATAGTCACCATTCCCATACAACATGCCAATAATAATATAAGCAGCGTTTATTTTGGCATCAATATTAAAAGGTCTAAAAACTCCATCGGGGCAACCAATATCTGAAGACCATTTTTTCTCACATTCAAACCATGTTCTCTTCCAATCCTCGGGATATTTTTGATGCCAGCCAATTACATCTGCAATACATTGGTAAAAATCACTTTGTTCAGGAATTGATTTTAGTGCTTCATTTACAATGAATTCAACATTATCAGAAATAAAGGCTAATGAATACATTGAAGCAACATATACACCTCCATACCATCCATCTCCATAGTTCATAATATGGCCTACTTTATCACAAATTTCACTTGCCGTATTTGGCATTCCGGGAGACATTAAGCCCGCAAAATCTGCTTCTATCTGAAAATCTATATCGTCGGAATGAGGATTGTTTTCCCAATGTCCGGATGCAGGCGGATCAATACCATTGAGGATATTGTACCTTGCTGCTTGATTTGCGTGCCATAGCTTATAATCTGCATTTGCAAAAGCCTTGGCGTGGGAGGTTGCCGGGGCGTCCAACCCTTCTTTTTCAAAGACTTCAACAAATGTCAAATCCATATAAATATCGTCGTACAATCCAGGAAAACTTTCGTAGTACCCTATCATTCGATTTTCATCCCATTCGATTGGGATATAATCTTGAATCATTGTTCCACAATATTTAAATTCAGTAGGTCCACCGTAGGTGCATCCGATCACCTGTCCGGCCCAACCACCTTTAATTTTATCCAGCAATTCATTTTTATTGATAGAAACCTTATCAATTGAAATTTTATTTAATGACAGCTTAGTTTGATTTGGATGATCTGGCTTTTGGACACAACTTAGTAGGACGGACATAACCAAGAAAGAGAATAGTATTAAGAGTCTCATATTTTTAGGGGAAAAATTATTTTTTAATTGATGAATATAAATATTAAATGTCTTTTCTATAGGGAATAGAAGTCTGAGCACCCATTTTAGTAACGCTTATGGAGGCGGCTCTATTTGCAAATTTTACAGCTTCAAATATGGACTTTTTTTCTGCTAATGCCACTACCAACGCACCACTAAAAGTATCACCTGCAGCAGTGGAATCTACAGCATGAACTGTTGGTGCTGGCATCATAAGTTCATTTGTATCAGAAGACACAAAAGAGCCTGAGGCACCCATGGTAATAATCACATGTTTCACACCTTTCGATTTGATAATATTTGCAGCTTTGCCAGCGGAAGCCTCATCTTTTACTTTTATGCCGGAAAGAATTTCTGCTTCAGATTCGTTGGGAGTTAAGAGGTACAACGATTTTAGCAGTTCGGAAGAAAGTTCCTGAGCAGGGGCCGGGTTTAACACTACTTTTACTCCCGCATCATTTGCAATACCTGCTACATATTCAACAGTGGAAATGGGAATTTCTAATTGCATAAGCACCAATTCAGATGATTTTATTTGTTCAATTGCTTTATCAATATCATGTGAATTAAGGGCTCCATTTGAGCCAAGTGCAACTGATATGCAATTTTCTCCTTTGTTATCGACCATAATCAGTGCCACTCCTGAGGGGTTGTCACGATCGGTAGCAATATATTTGGTATTGATGCCTTCTTTTTCAAACAGCTGAATGGCTTGTTTTCCGAAAATGTCATTTCCGGTTTTAGCAATAAATGTGACATTTCCTTCAAGCCTGGCCGCTGCTACAGCCTGATTGGCTCCTTTCCCCCCAGGATTCATTAAAAATTTCCCACCAATTATGGTCTCCCCAGGGGCAGGCAAACTGGAAGATTTAATCACCATGTCTGTGTTGCTGCTTCCGATTACTGTAATCTTGTTCATTGGTATTATTTGATAATTAGGATATAAGATTAAGTAAAGTTTGAATAAAAAGGTTAGCCAAATAAAGCTATTATAGATAAATATTAATTTATGGATAACTTTAATTAAGTAAATTAATCAATATATTTAGTTTTAATAAATGCATTTAATAGATAAACACAAAATAAAATATGTCCAAATGGGATGACCTGATATTATTGATACATTCCATGACTAAATCTGAAAAGCGTTTTTTTCAACTTAAATCAGGATTACAGCAAGGAGCCAAAGACTACATGGATTTATTTGAGTTAGTTGGCAAAAGTTCAAATGATGGCTCCGATGTTAAGCAAAGATATATTCAATTAAAGCCCGGTAAGGATCATGAAATTGCCAGAAAGCATCTTTATAAAGGGATAATGAAAAGTCTTATTGCGCATCCGGGAAATCAAGATATTGAAACCTCCATTAATCAATTGATTCAGGAAAGCAGAGTACTTTTTCGCAAAGGGCTTTTCAATGTGTGTTTAGAAAAATTGAAAAAAGCAAAAAAACTGGCTGCTACCTATGAGCGCTTTGCTTATTTTCTAATAATTGCCCGGATGGAATTAGATTATCGAATGCGGCGTGAATTCAGGGATACCAATGAGCAGGAATTAATTGAATTGCAAACCAGTATATCCGAAACCTTGCATCATGAAGAAACAATAAATGATCACTCGGCACTACATGAAATATTGTATTTCCGGCTCATAAATGACGGACCGATACGATCGGAAGAGGAAAGGCAAAATTTAAATGACCTATTATTTACCGAGATGCAATTAATTTCCAAGCCCCACTATGATTCATTTAGTGCAAAAAAAATCCATCTCCTTTTTCAATCAGCTTATTTTTTAATGGTGGGAGATCAAAAATCGAGTTTGGGGAATTACTATGAACTGAATGATCTTTTTGAGCAGAATCGACACCTTTGGGCAGATCCGCCATTGCATTACATTTACACTCTAAATGGAATACTGAAGAATCTGACCGAAATACAAAAATATGCTGAAATCCCATATTTCATTTGCAAACTTAAACTGCTTAAAACTGATAACCCTACTAGTTGGATTCGTATCAACTTGATCGTACATCAGTTTGAGATAGAGGTTTTTATGAAAGGAAAAGACTTCCAGTCAGCGCTGAAATATGTAAATAAAAATAAAGCTGACTGGGATAGGTATTTGGCATATGCCACTCCATATCAGTTAGCTAATTATTTATTTTATTATTCACTGATTCAATTTAAAGGAAGAGAATTGAGGGCAGCTTCCAAATCACTAAATCACGTATTGAACCTTGAGGGCACCATCCGTTCTAATCCCGTGTATAAACATTGCAGAATGTTAGGGTTGATTATTCACTATGATTTGGGCAATGAAAAATATCTTGAATATGAAATCAGATCTTTTGAGAGACAATTAAAAAAGAGAGCCGTATTGTATCATTCCGAACGAATCATTTTCCGGCTTTTCAAAAAACTTATCTTTAATAGTTTTGTTTCAGATCGTAAAAAATCCATGAAAAAATCGTTGAATGAATTAAGGAAAATGGCATATTATCCATTTGAAAAACGTTTTTTGAAAACAATTTATATTGAGGATTGGCTTCAAACGAAAATTGGAGAATTATGAGGGAAATGGTTTGATTCTAAATTGGAGAACAGTTGAAGAGGTGTATCCGATTTTAAATATTAATTGAGTGTTGAAGTAAAACATTTAATCTTGATTTTTTTAAATTCGAGTGCTTATCTTACCGCCCACAAATCAGAAAATTGAAATTCAGTAAAAAATACAACCTTTTCTTATCGATCGCCGGATTTTCATTCGTTGTGATCTTGCTCAACTATATTTTGGTATTTGTCGAAAGGAATGACCCTGACTCAAGTATCAAAACATTTTCAGACGGTATCTGGTACATGATTATCACGCTTACCACAGTTGGATATGGAGATCTTTATCCGGTGACAACACCGGGGAAAATGATCGGATATATTTTTGTTTTTGGAAGTTTGGGTGTATTGGGTTATTTAATAAGTACACTTTCAAGTAAATACAATATCATGATGGAAGAAAAAAAACTTGGCTTTCGCGGCACTCAATTTCAGGACCATATCCTTTTCATTGGCTGGAACGAATTTAGCAGAATGGTGGCAGAGGAAATTTACCATACTTCAAAGAAAATTGCTTTTGTCACACAAAAAAAAGATGAGATAGATTTGATATATGCTCAGTTTGGCAAGGAAAATACTTTCGTGCTTTTTGCCGATTACAACAATCTTGATTCGCTCGAAAAAGCAAATGTCTCTAAAGCATCTGCTGTATTTATCAGCATTCCCGATGATGCGCAAGTGTTATTATATGTTTTGGACTTTAAGAAAAGATATCCAAAGCCACAAATTGTTGTGTCAATTGAGAACTCCAAGCTTAAAGATACTTTCAAATCTGCAGGCGTGACATATGCCATTGCCAAAAATGAGATTGCTTCCAAGATGGTAGCGAGCTATATTTTTGAGCCGGATGTAGCCAATCTTAACTATGACCTTATCAGCTCGTCGCGAAGTCAGCTCGATTATGATATGCAAGAATATGAAGTGTTGGAAAATAACAAATATGTGGGCGAAAAATATATCAATGCATTTGTCGATATGAAAAAGGCACACAACACGATTCTGGTTGGGCTCAGTAGAAAAATAAAAGATTCGTGGAAACTCCTCACCAATCCACCTGAAGATGAAGAAATACTGGTGGGCGACTATTTGGTATTGATGTGCAGCGGAAGCTCAAAGAAAGATCTCGTTGCTACATTTGGCGTGGAAGAAGGGCGTTTGATTGAGTAACTTTTTATGAACCTTACCACACCGTTTAAGAGCAATCAATTATTTAATATTATTATAAACCTTCTGGCGGGGATATCAATTTCGTATTTATCTTTCCTTCTCATTTATTTCAAGCAAAAGGCCTTTCTGCATCATGCCTTCATTCTTTTTACAGTTTTCGGGGTTTATTTATTATTCAACTTTTTTAGAAATAGAGTAATTCATTTATCTCCAAAAATTAAGTTTATCAGCCTGGCCATGCTCATCGTAATTTGCATCATGGGCCCACAGGCTATTTATCAAATTCGCCCATATACATTTTATATCAGTGGAATAGTGGTTGGGATGATCTTAGTAATATCCAGCTCAGTAGTATTGCTCAATTCGTCAAGAATACTTTTAAATTATACCTTGTTTTTGTCTGGATATTTTCTTGGTTCCTTCCTTGGCCCGCTGCAGATGCAATATATTATCATGGGTTTGTTGCTGATTTTTATAATCAATTATATCTTATCAGATCAGCTAGGTAACATATATAAATTTTTAGTGTCTGCTATTTTCGCATTTTCATTTTCTATTTATTGGTATTTGTCCATTCCCATTTTACAATTTAATGAGCAATTTGATTATGAGGACAAGGTAATTCTCGCCTCAGAAACGCAACATCACAAACTTGTTGTCACGCAATGGCAAGATGATAATTGGTTTTTTATTGACAAGCTGAAAAACGTAAGCTCCATAGACGAATATTTGTATTACGAACCCATGACTCATGCTGTTTTCAAGATAGCTAAAAACATAAAAAATATACTTGTGATCGGAGGGGAAAACGGATGCCTGATCAGAGAGGCACTAAAATATGAGGATGTTAAGAGAATTGAAGTTGTAAGCTATGATACAATATTGCTTAGCCTGGGTATGGCAAATCAATACTATATTGAAATGAATAAAAAGGCTTTTGCAAGTAAAAAAGTCAAAATAATCCAGGAAGATTTATTGCGATTTATTGCTGATACAAATAAAAAGTATGATGCCATTTTCGTTGATTTACCGGATCCGCGAAGCATAGAAACCAATCAATATTATACAATAGAATTTTATGAGCTGATAAAAAATTTATTAGTTGAAGAAGGTGTAATGATTACCCAGGCAGGAAGCCCATATTTTGCGACTGAGGCATTTTTTACGATCGGAGCTACAATTCAGGAAGCAGGATTTAACGTCCTGCCAATTCATAATCAGATATTGACACTTGGTGAATGGGGTTGGTATATTTGTTCAATTGATCAGCAATCAAGCCACATGAAAGATAGGTTGCTGGTCAGTAAAAAATTAGATATTGAAACACGATGGTTTAATCACGAAGCTGCCGTGCTCATTTCTTCATTTGGTAAGACCAATACAGATACTTTGCAAACCCAGGTCAATTCGTTGGACAATCCAGTGGTTTATCAATATTATTTGAAAGGAACCTGGGATATGAGATAATCCCCGGACTTGTTCCGGGGTCTGTCTGCAATTTGAATTTTTTTTCCAGATGGCAGTAGATCCCAGAATAAATCGCAAAATATAATTATTTTATTCGTCATTACGAGGAGGTACGGCCTGCCCCGAATTTAATTCGGGGACGAAGTAATCTGCTTGCAAGAAGAAATTAATTGCTCAATTAATGAAACGTAGGAACTTCATACATATCACATCAATGAGTTTGGCGGGGTTGCTAACACACGGCTGCAAAACAACACCTGATTTTGATATTGAATTTCTCAATGACATGTCAACGGCCCACCTGGTGTTTGAAAGCAGTAAATATCCAAGTGGAAAAAAGCTGTCAACAGATTACCTGATTGTCGGTGGAGGCATAGCAGGTATGTGTGCGGCATACCAACTCCGAGAAAAAGATTTTATACTTTTTGAATTATCAAATGCCCTTGGAGGCACATCTTCAGGAGGTAATTATAATAATATTTCGCTTTGCCACGGGGCGCATTATGATCTGGCATATCCTGCCAATTTTGGAAAAGCAGCATTGACAATGCTGCAAGAATTAAATATCATTTATCACGATTCTTTTTTAAACTCCTGGAATTTTAAAGATAAAAAATACCTCATTCCAAAGAAGAGAGAAAGTAGGACAATTGCTCATGGAGTTTTGAGAAAAGAAGTATTTCCGGATGCTGTTGAGAAAGGATTGTTTATCGAATTGATAAAATCATTTAATGGCAAAATGCCCATGCCTTCTCAATTGATTGCAGAAGAATATAGATACTTAAATAATATTTCATTTTTCAATTGGTTGCAACAACATAAATCTTTTTCTCCTGGATTTATTGAAGGTTTAGACTACCACATGAAAGATGATTATGGTGCAGGGTCTGATCAAATTTCTGCCTTGGCAGGCATACATTATTTTACCTGTAGGTCTTATTTCACCAAACCCGTCGAGCTTTTTTCTCCACCCGAGGGCAACTTTTATTTTATAAATAAAATAAATAATAGGCTCCCAAAAGATCGGGTATTGACATCACATCTGGTGAAACAAATCAGCGAAAAGAACGGAGGATTTGAGGTAGAAATTATCAATGCTGTTAAAAAGGAAAATATTCAGGTGAGCTGTAATAAAATTATTTATGCTGGCCAGAAACATGCCTTGAAATACATTTATCCAAAAGATTATGATTTGTTCCAGAAAACTGAATATGCTCCCTGGGTTGTGATGAACATTGTATTAAGATCTTCATCGAAGCTGACAGACCTTGTTGATAGGAGTAAAGCAGTCAGTGGTATTTATTGGCAAAATGAAATTATTTCCCATGATAAGTCTTTGCTGGGGTTTGTGGATTCAGCAGCACAATTTTCTGAAAATCAAGATCAAAGGGTATTGACGGTTTATTATTGTTTTAAACCAGAGGAAAGAAAAATGATGTCAATGATCGAAGAACGAAAAAATACCTTCGTTGAACAGACCTTAACACATCTCGAAGCATATTTTGGTAAATCGTTGAAACGTGATGTAGAGAAAGTTTTCATCAAACAAATGGGGCATGCTATGCCCATCCCAAAGCCCGGATATTTATTCAGAGATGCCAATGAGTCCAGGTCGAATCAAAATTTAGTTTATGCCGGAGTGGATAATGGCAAATTACCACTGTTGTTTGAGGCTGTGGATTCTGGGATAGGAGCAGTTGATTTACTTTTGTGAGATTGTTTTGAGTTGCTTTTGATCCTTTAATATTAAATGTAACTTGTCAAGACTCGATTATTATTTATACGTATAGAAGCAAATAAATTTAGATAAAAAAATGAAAAATTATTTATTACTATTCTTCATGCTAATTACAGGAAATTCATATGGTCAAACTGAAATAGTTGCCCCAGAAATAAAAATGACTACTGAATTTGTGAAGAATAGAGAAGTACAAGACTTAATGCAATTTGAAAACATTAATTTCTACTATATATATTTTACAGGTATATCACTGATCGGAAAAGATTATGTATTAGTATCAAAGGAAATTTGGGATGGAAAAATCACTAAAATTGATACATTAATTGATACATCAAAAAGTAGTTACATAGGAAAATTAGAAAATGACACTTTAAAGATCAAAGTGATTGCAAAGAAAACATATGAAAATAATTTAAAAGTTCATTTCCGGTTTCCAAGATTAGGTATAACTAAAAAATTTGATGCTATAAATTCTGATGCTTATCTCTTAAGAAACATAGGTATCAATGTTCCAATTATTGCAAACAAAAAATTCTATGCACTTGCGTATATTTTACCATATGAAAAAGATGGAACGCAAAGGTATTGTGCTGTTGAAAACAGTGGAGTTGATGTAGAAATGTGGGGAAAGAAATTTAATATCAAACATTATGTTTTATTTGAAATGGAATTTAAAGACTGATTAAAGTGTATATATTCTGTAAATTATATGCTATAATTAAACCCCTAAGGGAAGCCTATTAAATAAAGTTTTGTTGAGGGTAAATGGAACTAGCCTCCAATATGACGCAATCATTTAAATTCCTAAATATGAGCAGTACATTATTATTAATTGGTGGTTTTGGCGGATTCGAGGTATTACTTATTTTAATTCTTCCACTGTTGCTTTGGTTTTGGTCACTCGTTGATTGTTTAAAAAGTGATTTTAAAAACTATGACAAAATTGTATGGATTCTTCTAATCATTTTACTTCCTATAATTGGTGCGGTACTTTACATGATAATAGGTAGGAGTCAAAAAATTTGAGTTGATAAGAACGGCTTTTATTGATTCGTTTTCAATTCCCCAAGCACGGTTTTTCCTCCCCTGGTCTTTTGACCAATTTCTACTTTTATTTTTGAGTCGAGGGGCAAGAACACATCTACACGAGAACCAAATTTTATAAATCCGAATTCCTGACCCTGAGCGACTTCTTCACTTTCAGAGATGTAGTATTTTATTCGTCGGGCAACAGCACCTGCGATTTGGCGGGTGAGTATTTGTACTCCATTCTTTAATTCATAAACGATGGTCGTTCGTTCATTTTCTGTACTGGACTTTGGATGCCAGGCAACATGATATTTTCCGGCGTGGTATTTAAAGTATTTTATTATACCTCCCACAGGATTTCTATTGATGTGTACATTGAGGGGTGACATGAATATAGAAATTTGAATTCTTTCTTCCTGGAGATATTCCAATTCTTCTGTTTTTTCTATGACTACAACTTTCCCATCTGCAGGTGCCAGAACATGATTTGGATTTGGATTGATTTTGATAGCAGGGCTACGAAAAAATTGAAGAACAAGTAAAAAAATAATGCTACAAGTCAAATAGGAAAAATAAATAATCTGCTCATGAACATCGAAATATTTCAAGCTGATATTGATGAGTAAGAGAATTATTAATAGAAAACTTAATAGTGATCTTCCTTCCTTATGAATTTGCATAAAATGTAAATATGATTAAAATCCGCCCCTGTAACTATATGCTTTGGCAACCTTGTCAATGGCGACAATATATGCTGCAATGCGCAAAGTTACATCATATTTTATAGATGTTTTATAAACATTGGCAAATGCATCGCGCATGATTCTATCGGAACGACGATTGACTCTGTCTCTTGTCCACTTATATCCCAATCTGTTTTGAACCCATTCAAAATAAGAGACTGTTACCCCGCCTGCATTGGCCAAAATATCCGGAACTACCACAATGCCTTTTTCTGCTATGATATCATCAGCTTTGGCAGATGTTGGCCCATTTGCTCCTTCTACAATAAGTCGCGCTTGGATTTTGTCTGCATTTTTCATGGTGATCACATCTTCCAAGGCCGCTGGTACTAACACATCAACCGGCAGCATCAATAAATCATCTGCATGATCCATTTTTTCAGCACCATCAAAATTTTCTAATGTCCCTTTGTTATCCTTACTATAGATTATCGCTTTTTCAATATCAATACCATCTTTATTATAATATGCTCCCGTAATATCACTTATAACTATGATTTTCGTACCTCGCTCTGCAAGCAATTGCGCTGCATTGGAACCCACATTGCCAAATCCTTGAACAGCGACTGTGCTATTGTATGGATTAATTTTAAGTTTTTCCAGAGCAGAAAGTGTAGATACCATCACGCCTCGTCCAGTCGCTTCGACTCTTCCTTCCGACCCACCCAAAACTGCTGGTTTGCCAGTGACCACACCATTTACAGTCATACTGCTGTTTCGAGAATATTGGTCCATCATCCACGCCATTTCTCGTTGGCCAGTACCCATATCCGGAGCAGGAATGTCAGTGTCAGGGCCAAAGACATCAAACAATGAGGTAGTATATGCACGTGTCAATCTCTCTATTTCACCAGATGACATTTCCCTGGGATTACAGCATATTCCACCCTTTGCTCCACCAAATGGGATATCGACTACGGCACATTTCCAGGTCATCCAGGCAGCCAATGCTTTTACCTCATCAAGATTTACATGCGGATCAAACCTCACACCACCTTTTGATGGACCCAGAACATTGTTATGAATCACCCTGTAAGCCTCAAAAACTTTTATAGACCCGTTGTCCATGGTTATTGGAATATTGATGATCACCTGTTTGTCGGGAGATTTCAATACATTGAAAGTTTCTTCATTTAGCCCAAGATGCTTGGCTGCAATGATAAATCTGGACATCATAGACTCGAAAGGATTTTCCTTGTCGGTGATTGGTGCAGGCTCGATATACTCCATTATTTCAGATTAAAATTTACAACAGTTAAGAGAGCCCAATTTATAATTTTTTTTGCTTAGATATTCCTTTGGTTTTAGATAAAGCCTGATTCAATTTTAATGACTACCAAAAAATTATTTTCTACTGTATTTACTTACTAATATTCCTACAACTATGGCGAGCAAAAAAGAAGGGAATAGCTCTGCGAGTTCGGTAAAATAAATACCAATTGTTGGAATGCTTGGAATGATAAACTTAAACAAGGGAACGCACAGAAACCCAGTGACCATGGAAGCAATGGCACCTTTTTCATTATAACCTTTATAAAAAAGTGACAGGATGATTACGGGGCAAAAGGTTGCTGCAATACCCGACCAGCCAAATATGATAAACCAGAATATGGTTCTCTCTGGTGTTGTTACCGCAATGATCATGGCAAGGGCAAAAGAAAATAGCGCAATGCCTAATGTTACATATCGAGAGGTACGCGCAAGATCCACTTCTTTGATTTCAGGATGAAATATTTTTTGATAGAAGTCACGTGTTACAGCACTTGAGGCAAGTACTAATAACGAATCTACAGTTGACATGATGGCCGACAACACAGCTGCGATATAAATGCCAATGATTATTGTTGGAAAAATATTATCAACAAGCAAGGGCAATACATTTTGAGCTCCATTGCCCATAATGACCTCAACATCTTGCCCGACATCTGTAAGCAGGTATCTGCCAAGGATCCCGATTGACACTGCAGAAACATCAGTAAGGATCGTAAATGCAATAGCTACCCATCTACCTTTGTTAATTTCTCCTTCATTTTTAATGGACATAAATCGCACAAATACCTGTGGCGAACCCAGAAAACCAAGTCCTATGAAAAATAAACCACCGATTGTCATAAGGCTCAGTAAGGAGAATCCTCCGGCTCCCCAAATTGATAAAAGAGCAGGATCTATTTGGTTGAGACCAGAAAGGATCTCGTCTTTATTATCTATGGCCATATATGCCGCAATTGGCAACATTACCAAACCAAAAAGCATGATTAAGCCCTGGAATAGATCTGACCAGGCAACTGCTACAAAGCCCCCTGAAAAAATATAAGCAACCACAATAGCAAACCCAACAACAGCACCAATGTAATAATTCCATCCAAGAAATGATTCAAAAGCTGCCCCGGTAGCGTCAATTTGGGCACTTACGTAAATGATAACAAATATTGTAAGTGTTGCGGCAGAAATTATACGTAATAGGTGGTTTGTAGACTTGAAATGGCTTTCTAAATAATCTGGTATGGTAATAGAGTCATATTGGTCTGTGAGTCTTTTGAAAGGTTTTGCCATAAAAAACCAGGATATAGCTACTCCGGCAACCTCACCTAACACTACCCAAAATCCCTGAACACCAATCATTGCACCCATTCCGGTCAGACCAAGGAGTAGCCAACCAGACTCTCCTGAGGCGCGAGCAGAAAAAGCTACGACCCAAAAACCTAGTTTTTTCCCGCCTACATAATAATCTTTTAGACTTTTGATCTTTCTAGAAGCGAAGAATCCTATTCCAAATAGAATTCCAAAATAAATTATCAATATTATGTACTTGGTTAACATTTTGTATTTGTTTTTAATGTGAAGTCACTAAGTCCATAATAGCTTAGTAAAGAAAAGGAAAAAGGAACAGGGTTATTTTTTTCGCAAAACTGTGGCAAATAATAATAGCCTTCACTTGGTTCAATAAAATCTTCTTTCATCTGTCAGGTTAAAAAAATAGGTTTTTGTTTGCGTCCAAATAAAGCGTACTCAAACTATTGGGATTAAATCTTAAACTACATAACATTAATCTAATTGCAATACGCATCTGCAACTGAAATGGCTTTGGAAATAATATCCAACCCTTCATCCATTTGCTCCTTTGTTATATTTAATGGAGGAGTTATGAAGATGTAATTCCACCGAACAAAAGTGAACATACCCAGTTCTTTGATCTTGGCAGTTACCTGGTTCATTATTTCCATTTGATCTGGTTTAGCATTCCAGGGCGCCATTGGTTCTTTGGTTTCCCTGTTTTTCACCAGCTCAATACAGCCGAGTAAACCCGTATTTCTAAAATCACCAATGGAAGGATGCTTTTGAGTCAATTGCGCTACCCTAAGCTCCAGATAATGCCCCATTTCTGTAGTCTTATTTAGCAGATCTTCGTCTTCAGTAACTTTGATGACGGCCAATGCAGCGGCGCACGAAACAGCATGTGCAGAGTAGGTCAATCCTAACGGTAGCGGTCGATCTTTAAAGCTATCCGCAATTCGATCACTTACAATCAGACCACCTAAAGGCAAGTAACCTGAAGTAAGCCCTTTGGCCATACAAATGATATCAGGTTCGACCCCATGATGTTCTATAGCAAACCATTTACCTGTTCTTCCGAATCCGCTCATTACCTCATCATCTATCAATAGAATGCCGTATTGATCGGCAATTTCTCTTATCCTTGCCCAGTATCCGGGAGGGTATTTGATGCAACCTGAAGAACCCGATTCACCCTCCAATAATATAGCTGCCACATTTTCCGGATTTTCATATTGGACAATACGCTCCAAGTGAGCTGCACTACGTTCGGCACACTCTTCAGGAGTTCTGCTATGCCAGGGGCACCTATAGAAGTATGGGTTTTCTACATGAATCATATTGGGAACTTGCTGGCTGTCAACAGCATGTTTTCGGGGATCTCCTCCGGCAGAAAATGCGCCATAAGTTGCTCCATGAAAAGAGCGGTATAGGGCGATTATCTTATGTCTTCCAGTATAAACCCGCGCTACCTTTATAGCATTATCTATGGCATCTGCACCTCCCAAGGTAAAAAAAGTTTTGTTCAATGACCTCGGAGCCAACTCGGCAAGCTTTTTACCCAAGTCCCCTCTGGCTTTGGTAATGGCTCCTGGAAAGACGTAGCTTATCTCATCCATCTGTTGAGCTACAGCTTCCCGAATTGCTGGGTTTCCATGCCCAATATTGACATTCATCAGTTGAGAAGAAAAATCGATATACCGCTTGCCATCCCTGTCGTAAAAATAAACCCCTTCTGCCTTTTCAACATTCATGGGGTTTAGTCCATCTTGCTTTGACCATGAGAACATTGTATGGCCAAGGTTATTCTGTAAAATTTGTTCTTTTTCTGTCATATTTTTCTTTTTATGGTAGTAAACTGCTCGCCAAAAATATTATTTATTTGAATTAAATCTACAGATCCACTCGATAATTATTTCTATATTATAATCATCAATTAACTTCGTGTGAACTACCCTGCGCCAGGAGCGCAGGGCGTCTTAAATATCAAACAACTAAGTTGTTTGATATCGGGATCTTTACCTTGCTTCTTTATATAATTCTCTATTATGCTTCTATCCCCTTTCCCACTTATTGATCCTATATAATAGCCATCTGACCAATATTCACATCCACATAATTGTCGCTCTACCATTTGATGAAATTAACAATTATCCTTTTTCGAAGGATGGCAAGAAATCAATTCTTGTTAATTTGCATATTGAACGATTCAATTACTATTTCCCAAATTATTCGAATTATGAAACCAAACAACTTTTCAATCCTTTCTCAAGAGGTTTTCTTTTTACATTATTACCAATAAAAACTATTTTACTTTTTCGTACTTCACCTTCTTGCCAAGAGCTACCAATTTCTATTTTGCTATTGGATCGTACAGATTGAAAAATGATTTTATGTGTTTCATTTTCAAAATTGAGTATGCCTTTGATCCTGTAGATTTGGTATCCGCTAAGAAATAAAAGCATACTGATCCAGTGCTCAAATTTGTTTGCTTTTAGCGGTTCTTTAAATTCAAAACTATGCGCCACCAATTCGGGATGATGGTGATGGCGGTGTGGGTTGAGCAATTTATTTTCAAGCTGATTTCCATTGTACGCCCTGAGATTTAATACGTCTTTTTCTATGTTTCCAAAACTGCACTCATATATTGGTGCTTCGGCATTATATTTATTTATTTCTTCTTTTGCTACCTGCAATTGCTCCTTGGTTACGAGATCATATTTGTTCAGTAAAACCACATCTGCAAATGATATTTGTTTGTGAACTTCCCCGCGCTCTTCCAAGTTTTTGACAATATCCTTTGCATCGGCAAGGCAAATAGTTCCGTCAAGGAAAAACTTTGTTTCTTTATTGTTTCCAATAAATGCTGTTGCAATACCATCTGGTTCAGCGATGCCTGTGGTTTCAATAATCAAATGGTTAAAATTGTATTTGTCACTTGTGAGTTTCTGAAGCAATTCACCAAGTTCAACATTTAGCGAACAGCAAATACATCCATTGGCCATCTCAAAAATTCCATCCTTGGCATTGATTACCAGCTCCTGATCAATAGGTATATCTCCAAATTCATTTTCAATGATGGCAAATTTTTTGTCTGGGTTATTTGCAATTAATTTATTCAACAGGGTTGTCTTGCCTGCACCCAAGAATCCTGTAATGATGGTTACTGGAATTTTATTGCTTTTTGTCATGGTCGTGGTCTTTGTGTGGCACTGGGTCGTAGCCACTTCCGCCCCATGGATGGCAGCTACCAATACGCTTGATGCCGAGCATAAACCCTTTCCAGGGCCCATGGGTTTTTAAGGCTTCTACCATATATTGTGAGCAGGAGGGGGTGTACCGGCATGTCCCAGGGAATAGCGGAGAAATGGCATATTGGTAAAATCGTACCAAACCAACCAGTAGCATTGAAAATATGTTTTTCATTCTCAAAATTGCCTTTAGGGAAACCCTATTAATTTAATGCAATATACTAGCCTATTGACATTGTCCAATGCAGGTTTACTCATACCGTAATGATGTAATTGGGTCTTGGCTGGCGGCTCGTTTGGCAGGGGCATAGCCAAAAATAACGCCTATTGACACAGCAACGCCAAAGGATATCAGGATAGAATAAAAGCTTAAAATGGTTGGGATATCAGCTAATTCAGAAACACCAATAGCAATGGTGCTTCCGAGAATTATTCCTACCACGCCGCCGCTAACAGAAATCATCACGGCTTCCAAGAGAAACTGGTAAGATATATCTGATTTTTTTGCTCCAATAGACATACGCAGCCCTATTTCTTTAATCCGCTCTAGCACAGAAGCCAACATGATATTCATAATACCTATACCACCTACCAAAAGAGAAATACCGGCAATTGCGCCTAACACAAAATTGAAAATACTCTTTGTTCGCTGTTGTTGCTTCAATAATAATTCAGGGATTGTGATTTCATAGTCCACAATATTTTTGTGTTTTCGTTTCAAGATTTTTGCAATTACCTGAGCTATGCCATTCAATTGATCAGAAGAAGAAACCTGCACTACCAGCCGATCTAATTGATGATAGTTTGTAAATTTTTCACGTTCTTCAGGGTCCGATCTGTTAAATAATTTGATTGCCGCTTCGGTAACTAACCCTCTGTTTTCATAGCGGATCAGCACAGTTTTCAAAGTGGTATAAACATCCATATTATAATTTCTGATACCAAGATTAGAGATGCTCTTTTTAGAAATGTGTCTCTCTTCCAGAACCCCAACCACCTTTAACCAATGATTGCCCACTTTAATCTTTTTTCCTATAGGATTTTCTCGACTAAAAAATTTTGCCTGAATGCTTTTTCCGATAATGCAAACCGGCTTTCCCTGGCTGATATGTTCTTGGTTGAAATACTTCCCCTGGGCCAGCTGAAATCCCGAAAGGCGAAAATAGTTGTTCTCTATCCCAACGAGCTTGGCACTTCGCCTTATGGCATTTTTTATAACATAGGTATCGATGATAATCTCAGGGCTAACGCTTTCGATTCCTGTAAGTACATTCTCAATACTTTTTGCATCAAGTAGGGAAAGTCCCGGGGAAAGTTTTTTTTCTGAACCTTCGTTACTTTCTCCTTCACTGAGATCAGATTCATTCTGCTCTATAATTGGCGTGATAACTATATTATTTACACCAACCAATTTTATTTGCTCCAGGATTTCTTCTTGTGCTCCCGACCCAATAGCCATCATTGCTATTACAGCTGCAACACCAAAGATAATTCCGAGTCCCGTAAGTAACGAACGTAATTTATTTGCCAAGACTGCCTCCAGCGCAATGTCGAAGTTGGCTATTATTCGCTGATCCATGATTTGCTATTGTAATGTCAATTGTTCGCTAGTTTTTTCCAGTCTTTCAATTTTTTCATCTTCTATGCCATCGGGATCAGACAAATAGATAAGGTCATTTTCTTTCAGCCCTTTGAGAATTACGACTTCATCGGCATTGGATTTTCCGAGAAATACTTCTTGTTTTACCATGCCTAAACCATCTCTTTTTATAACATAAGAAATTGAATCTCCTTGCGAGTGCAAAGATTCTACGGGTATAAACAACACATCTTCCAATATGCCTGAAATAATTGTGTTGCTTGTAGTCATTCCCGGCCTTAGGGTAGTATCTGACTCATTGATTTCGATGAGCAGCTGAAATACTTTTGCATCGGAGTTTGGCTTTTGCTCTCCCACATTAGCAATACTTATCACCTTTCCCGAAAGTTTTTTGGAAGGAAAAGCATCCAGGCCAATTTCAACTTCTTGGTCAACTTTTACTGCATTGATATCCACTTCATTGATATATGTTTTAGAAACCATCTTACTGAGATCAGGAAGCTTAGCCACCACCGGATCCCATGGTGATATCATACCGCCAACACCTTGTTTCTGTCCGCGCCAGTTTCGTTTATAAATTACCATTCCCTGTTCAGGAGCCGTAACCGTAAATTTACCGGACAAAATTTTAAGAAAATCAAGTTGATTTTGATCGTCCATCATTTTTGCAGCTGCACCTTCTACTTCGGCAATAGATTTTTCTTTTTGTAGCTGATAGTTACCCACTGCCTGATCAAAGGTTCGCTTGGCCTTTTCCAAATTTATTTCTGACTTTTTTATTTCTGCAGGAGGTTCAAATTGCGATTGGCTTAAAATAATATCCTTTTCTTCGATGTCATACTTTAGGTTAATCATTTCGTCGCGCGCTTTTCTCAATTCCAAGGCTGTGTCAAGTCTTGTTTGGGTATATTTCGATAATGATTGTTGCAGGTCTGTTTCTTTTTTCTGGATTTTATCACCGATTTCCGATTGATCAAGGCGTGCAATATATCCGCCTTTTTCTACAACTGTTCCCTCATCAACAATATTATCGATTTTAACTTGCCAGATATTGGCTGTTCTCAACCCATTGGGCCCCATGATTTCAATAGAATTTTTGGCGTCAAGTTCGCCTGTAGTAGTCACGTCCATCCTAAAAACGCCTTTTTTTACTTCTGCAAGAACCTCAGAAGAATCAGTATTCATAGATGTAAATTTCTGAAAAAGAAATATTGAAATAATTATACCGACGATAGAAATAGAGATGATTATTTTCTTATTCATGATTATACAGTTGGCAAGATTTAATGGAGTAGGGTAGTAACGAAAATCAATAAATTTTATGTTTGACAAGTTAGCCAATAATCCATAAAATGTCTTTATATGCCTCGAGAATTGCGTTAATCTATTTCACATTATCAGCATATTGTTAATCAAGATTAGCTGGCAAAAATAATTTTTGTTTTGAGAGCCACCTATTTGCACTCATTATTTTCCAGAGCAAAGAATCTACCTCCATTAATAAAAATCTTATCGTCTTTAATCTCCATGTCCAAAATCAAATCGTCATTTTTGGTGAAATAGAGATGGAGTTTGCCTTTTTCTCCAATACCCTCAGCTTTCCATGTGCCTTTTTTTCTGCCTTTGTAGGCGCTATTTTCTACCTTGAGCAATCCCTTGGTTTTGATTTTTGACCGAAATGTACCATCTGCACAAAGCCAGATTTCGTTCTGCTCTTTGTACTGGGTGCTGGAAAGGTACGACATCATGTATTTATCTTTCAGAAACCCAGGCCAGTCAAAATCACCATAGATACTGCCAATGCTTGGTTCTTCAACGCTGGAAGATGCTACCAGCTGATCAAAGTTTTTTCGATATGTCTCATAAAGATTGACAGGAGACAACAATGCAAGTGTCATTGTCCATCCATGGCCACCGTCAATGGCTACTGCGTACCCTTTGTAAGGTTCCAATGAGCCGATAACATCAAATTCTCCAATCATCTGTTTGCCGTTAATTGTCGGTTCGCCTTTTAGGCTTATAACTATCTCATCTGTAAGTGACAATGGATAATCCCATTCTTTTCTTAGCTCTCCCATATTCATGTGATTGGCATTTATAAACATATATCCATCGGTATTTCCATTAGGGATCATCAGAAAAACTTCTTCCTCTTGGGGCAGGGTGCCAAACCATCCTTCAGGGACCACACCTTTGTATCCTACTAATGGAGCAAAAATTTCCTGACCTTGCTCATATACCGCACCGGGTTTTAAGCGATCTTGAGAAAAGGAATATGTTGTAAGAAATAAAAAGGGTAAAACAAGAGATGGAATTTTCATTTTGATAATATCAGGTTTATGATAAAAGTAATTTAAAAAACTTAAATCACACAAATAAAACGAGAATACGCCAGCAGAATTATAATTTCTTTCCCAGTCCTTATTCAAGAATAATTATGACCTAAATATATCGCAGGAATAAATGGATTTTATGATATAGATCACCTTAATGAAAATTAAATAAGCTTGCCGTACAGTCAATTTTTGATTCGTTTACAGTATTATTATTTCACTCAATGTAAAATAATAATATCGCAACCTTACTTCGTTTGAAGCATGAGCGATTTGAGCTGTTTCTTGTGTGACTTAACGCACACTTAATTTGCATTTATCTAATATTTCTAAAATTCCTATTTTCAATGATGATATATTTTTTTACCATCTTAATATGATCAAAATCATATTATATTTATTTATAAATAAGTTTATTTGTACAATAAGTATATGATCATTCTAAGATTATTTACTTTTTTGAAAATAATTATGACAGGTAAGTATAATCATCACTTTTTCTAAAAATGCAATTATTATGAATCAATCCAGGAGAGAGTTTTTGAAAATATCCAGCCTAGGTATTGGAGGCGTGACGCTCGCCGCTCCGTTATTTAATTGGGCAAATGGTGCTATCGTTTCAGATGAAAAAATACCTGTGAATATTACCAATCGAACGCCCACATATTGTGAAGTTTGTTTCTGGAAATGTGCCGGTTGGGTATATAAAAACGATGAAGGAAATATCTGGAAAATTATTGGTAATGACGATGATCCACATTGCAACGGTAGACTTTGCCCAAGGGGCACTGGTGGTGTTGGGATGTACACCGATGAAGACCGACTTAAAACTCCGTTGATTAGAAAAACGATCAATGGGCAACAACAATTTGTAGAAGCGAGCTGGGAAGAGGCCCTAAATCTGGTCGCTAAAAACCTGAATCAAATAAAGGAAAAGTATGGTCCTGAAAGTACCGCATTATTTACTCATGGATCAGGGGGGAAGTTTTTTGGAGATTTGCTCAAGTCATATGGTTCCACCAATATCACGGCACCGTCATTTGCACAATGTCGCGGACCGAGAGAAGTTGCTTTTCTCACTACATTTGGTGAGATCATCTCGTCACCAGAGCGTGTAGATATTCGTGATACAAAATGCCTTGTGCTTATTGGATCTCATATTGGAGAAAATATGCATAATGGCCAGGTACAGGAAATGTCTGATGCGATTGACAAAGGAGCTACCATCATTACAGTTGACCCAAGGTTTTCTACTGCAGCTTCCAAATCAAAACATTGGCTACCGATAAAGCCATCTACAGACATGGCACTGCTTCTTGCATGGATTCATGAGGTGATATATAACAAATGGTACGACAGGAAGTATGTCGAGAAGTATTGCTATGGCCTGGAAGATCTGAAAGAACATGTCAAGAATTATACACCGGAATGGGCATATGGCATTACTACAATCAAGCCGCACGTAATTCGAGAAACAGCCAAGGAAATGGCCAACGCTTCTCCTGCGGTAATTATTCATCCTGGCCGTCATGTTACATGGTATGGAGATGATACACAAAGATTGCGTGCAGTAGCCATACTCAATGCTTTGTTGGGTTCGTGGGGCAGAAGAGGAGGATTTTATAGTCCAGAAAAAAAATCGCTGCCAAGTTTCCCACATCCGGAATATCCGAAATCGAAAAAGACATGGAGAGATGCACATCCAGGGAAATACAATTTAGCAATAGAGGTTGTTTCTAATATAGTTTGTGATGCTACTATTCCGACTGCTGATAAAGAGAGTAGCTTTAAAGCCTGGGTTGTGAATGGGACAAACCTGATATTCACACTACCGGATCAGAAGAATACCTTAAAAGCCATTCAACATCTGGAGTTTATGGTAGTAATCGATACTATGCCGATGGAGATCACGGGTTTTGCTGATGTTGTCCTTCCAGAATGTACATATCTCGAACGATATGATTATTGCAGGTCAAGTCAGCACAGGGAGCCGAACATCGCCTTGAGGATGCCGGCCACTGAACCAAAATATAACACTAAACCAGATTGGTGGATTGTAAGACAGCTTGCGCATAAAATGGGATTAGACAAATATTTCAAATGGAATGACATTGAGGAGGTTTTAGATTGGCAATTGAAACAAGTTGGAACTTCACTGGAGGAAATGAAAAGGGTAGGACTTAAGAAATTTCCCAGAGAATATGATGACTTGTACTTTGCTGAAGATGAAGACATAGAATTCAATACCAATACCGGAAAAATAGAACTTTACTCTACCGACCTGGAAGCTGAAGGTTTTGATCCGATGCCGGTTTATACTTCACATCCGGAGCCAGATCCTGGATTCTATAGGTTAAACTATGGTCGAACTCCAGCACATACTTTTAGCAGGACAGCGAACAATCCGAACCTTACGGATTTGATGGACGAAAATGTGCTGTGGGTTAATCCTATAGTGGCCAAAGAGTGGGATCTTAAAAAAGACCAGGAAGTTTGGTTAGAGAATCAAGATGGAATTTTATCATCTTTTCCAATAAAAGTGAGAATCACAGAGCGAATACGGCATGACTCGGTGTATATGGTTCATGGTTTTGGTCATGCCGAAAAGAGATTGTCTAGATCATTTGGCAAAGGAGCCAGTGACACAGAATTAATTTCAAATGTGATGGTTGACCCTATTATGGGAGGCACTGGAATGAGAGGTAATTTTGTGACAATTAGGGTAGAAAATCCACATAAAGAGGAGGTAGCATTATGAGGTATGCAATGGCAATAGATACAAAAAAGTGTGTCGGTTGTAGTGACTGTGTAGTCGCTTGTCAGACAGAAAATAACGTCCCTATCGGTTATTGCAGAGACTGGATTGTCGAGATAACGGAAGGTAAATATCCGCAACTTGAATTGGAGATAAGATCGGAACGATGCAATCATTGCTCTAATGCTCCATGTGTGAGATGCTGCCCAACAGGTGCAAGCCACTATGCCGATGGAGGAATTGTGATGGTAACGCACGATATGTGCATTGGTTGTGGTGCATGCATAGCATCTTGTCCTTATGATGCCAGATACCCTCATCCTGATGGATACGTAGATAAATGTACTTTTTGCCTTCATAGAGTAAAGGAGGGACAAAAGCCTGCATGTGTGGAAGTTTGCCCAACGAAATGTATGTATTTCGGAGATATGGATGATCCAAATAGTGAGGTGTCAAAAATTTTGAAAAGGAGAAAACACAAAACCCTGGTTCCTGAGGCAGGGACTAAACCAAATGTCTATTATTTGATATAAAAAGCGCAGAAGCTATGAAAGAGGAATTAATCACAAGCGGACGAATGAACTACAAAGTTGATCCGGCTCTTCATATTTGGGGCTGGGAAATATCATTATATCTTTTTTTAGGCGGACTGGCTGCAGGAGTTTTATTTTTTGCGGCGTTGTACTATTTAAAAGGTAAAGAAAGTGAATACCAGTCTGCTGTTAAATGGGTACCAATGCTTACTCCAATTTTATTGGCGATTGGTTTGGGGGCACTATTTCTCGATTTACATCATAAACCCTATTTCTGGAGACTATACACCACTATAAAGATTCAGTCACCTATGTCATGGGGAGCATGGACATTGATGGTTGTATCGCCTTTGTCCATTATTTGGTCTGCCACATATGTCAAAGACTTATTCCCCAAATGGGATTGGAAGATAAAATGGTTAGAGAATTTAGTAAATTACTTTATAGACAATAGAAGGCAAATTGCATGGATAATGATCGTTTTTTCAGTGATTCTGGGTATTTACACAGGTATTTTACTTTCTGCATTCAATGCCAGACCATTATGGAATACATCTATTCTTGGTCCATTATTCCTTGTATCAGGATTGTCGGCAGGAGCAGCATTGATCATGATGTTATCAAAGAATCCTATTGAAAGAAAGCAGTTTAGCCAGATTGACTTACTGCTCATTGCCATAGAGTTGGCTTTGATCATTCATATGTTTATGGGTTTTAGGGCAAGTTCGGAAGTACAAATAGAAGCCGCAGCATTATTTCTTGGAGGTCCATATACCTTGCCATTCTGGATATTTGTTGTATTTCTGGGTATGGTATTACCGGCATTCCTTGAATTTTGGGAATTGAAAGGAAATCATATTCCGGCATATATTCCAGCTATGTTGATCATATTTGGCAGTGTGATGTTGCGATTTATCATAGTGTATGCGGGTCAGGCGAGTAGATATCTTTATTAAGTAAAAACTAATAATTATCAATTATGGAAAATAAAGGTAATAAGTATATGAATCCTTATATGGCTGGGGTGATACTGGGGGTTGTACTATTGGCATCATTTTATCTTACCGGAAGAGGTCTGGGAGCAAGTGGGGCTATGAAAAGCATCGTTGTAAGTGGTGTGGCTACTGTTAATAGGGATTATGCCGAAAACTCACACTTTTTTTCTAAGTATATCTCTGGGGATAAAAATCCTATGAAATCATGGTTGGTATTGGAAGTTTTGGGTGTTTTGGTTGGAGGATTTATTTCAGGGGCATTGAGTGGTAGGTTGAAGCTTAAGCTTGAGAAATCACCTAAAATAACCAGTAGAAAAAGAATAATGCTTGCAATAATTGGAGGGGCGTTATTTGGATTTGGTTCCCAATTGGGCAGAGGTTGTACGAGTGGCGCAGCACTGAGTGGCATGGCAGTAATGTCCATTGCGGGATATGTGACTATGATGGCCATATTTGGGACAGCATTTGCCTTAGCATACTTTTTTAGAAAGAATTGGATTTAATTATTATAAATTTTAAATAGAAAATAAATGGGACCTATAATTCCTCTATTCGAAATATCAGAAGAAATCAATTTATTGATTGCCTTTCTCATTGGTTTAGGATTTGGATTTGCCCTGGAGCAAGCAGGATTTAGCTCTAGTAGAAAGCTAGCTGGAATGTTTTACGGCTATGACACCACAGTATTAAAAGTATTTTTTACAGCTTCATTAGTAGCCATGCTTGGTCTGCTGTTTTTAAATGCTATGGGCTTGATGGATATGAGCATTATTTATATAAATGAATATTTTGTAACATCTGCGATAGTAGGAGGGGTGATAATGGGAGCCGGATTTATTATTGGTGGTTTTTGCCCCGGAACCAGTGTTTGTGCTGCAGCTATTGGTAAAATTGATGCTATGTATTTTTTTGGAGGAAGTTTGATTGGCATTTTGATTTTTGGACAAACATATCCCTTATGGGAAAAATTACATAATGCAAAATATTTAGGTCCAATAAAATTGTCAGATAGCCTTGGTATTTCAGATGGTATATTGGGGCTAATGGTAATCATTGCCGCTATCATAATGTTTTGGATTGGTGAAAAGGCCGAAAAATTATTTAAGAGAGAAAAAATTAGTAAAGAATTATAAAGACAAAAATAATATCATGAAACATAGATTTATATTATCAATCGTATTGGTAAGTCTTGGACTAATTGCTGCTGTTCTACCTCAACAGCAAAATTCATCTTTGGAGTTGGATGCCAAGCAATTGCTCTACGAAATTCAATTAGAAAATTATATTATTTCTATTGATGAGATGGCTAATGCCATGATCAACAATGACCCTGAATATCAACTTATCGACCTTAGGTCAGAGACTGATTTTAATCAGATTAGTTTGCCGGGGGCTATTAATATCCCATTCGCAGAATTATTCGATGAAGAATGGGCTCCATACATAGATCAGGTAGCCAGGAAAAATGTATTTTTCTGTAATGGCACTACTCTCGCCAGCGAAGCGTGGATGCTGACCAGGCAAAAGGGTTATAAAAACAATTATATATTAAAAGGAGGATTGAATAATTGGCACGATACAATAATTGAGCCCGTAGTACCTAAACCAGAAGATGGTGAAGAAGCGATATACAATTATCAAACCAGAATGGGAGCGAAGCAATTTTTTACCGGTGAAGGCAGCTCAAGCAATTCATCCAATAAAATAAAAGCAAAAAAACCTGTGCCCAGGAAGAAGAAAAAAATGGTTGCAGGTGGTTGTAGTTAGTCCATTTTCGTTCTATTGAAAAATATAAACTCATGAAAAGGCCATATATAAAATTACTCGGATTGATAATTGTTCTGCTTTTTGCAGGGTTAATATTTACTTCTCTAAAGAGTAGTAAAAAATACAGATTCAATAAGGCTGCTGAAGTGCAGCATAGCGAATTGATTAAAGCGAATCATTTTATCAGCCCTGAAGAAGCTAAAGCATTACTTTCTAATCAGGATGATGATTACGTTATTGTAGATATTAGAAGGCCAAGAGATTTTGATAATTTTCATATCCCAGGGTCAGTAAATATCCCTCTTCAAAGGGTACTAGATGATAAATTTAAGCCATATTTAAATAACAATAAAAAGAAAATTTTATATAGCGCTGAAAATATCAAAGCTAATGAAATTTGGTTATTACTTTCTCAATTTGGTTACGACAACTTGTTTGTGTTGCAGGGAGGGGCTAATTATTGGAAGGACCATATGATTTCAAAAAACGTATTTGATAAAAAAGGAGAATTTGATGATGAAAAATTAAATTTTGATCCTAAGAAATTGAATACGTCAAAATAGAGATTTTCTTTTCAGCTCAATGTCAATTCAAGAATATCAAAACATGTCTGGCTTCTACTAAAAATGCTTAGAACAGCATAATTTTTATTTTCCGACGATCAATAATCTTAATAAATTTCAGGCACAAATGTTTGCTCATAAAGTGGGGTACGAACATAGTCAGTATTCATCTTGATTTTTGGCAGTTTTATTGGAGGTTCCGGTTTATATTTATAAGGAATCTTACTCAATAAATGTGCTATGCAGTTTAGTTGTGCTTTCTTTTTAGAATCTGCATTAACCACAAACCATGGTGAAATTAGTGTATCCGTATAATGAAACATTTCGTCCTTAGCCCTGGAATATTCCTCCCATTTATCCCTTGATTTGAGATCCATAGGGCTAAACTTCCATTGTTTCAAGGGGCTGTTTATGCGTTCTTCAAATCGCTTTTCCTGCACCTTGTCGCTTACAGAAAACCAATATTTGATTAATATTAATCCTGATCGTACCAGCATATTTTCAAAAAGTGGACAGGACCTTAAAAATTCCTGATACTCTTCCTCAGTACAAAATTTCATCACTTTTTCTACGCCCGCCCGATTATACCAGCTTCGGTCAAAAAGAACAATTTCTCCTCCTGCAGGCAAGTGAGGTGCATACTTTTGGAAATACCATTGCGTTTTTTCTTTTTCTGTGGGAATTCCAAGAGCAGTTACCTTGCATACTCTGGAGCTAAGGCGTTCTGTGATTCTTCTTATTACACCACCTTTACCGGCGGCATCTCGACCTTCAAAAATAACGACAACTTTTTTCTTTTCTTTTTTTACCCATTCTTGGAGTTTTACTAATTCTTCCTGAAGTTTCTGAATCTCTTTTTCGTAGGTCTTAGTAGAAAACTTGATTTTAGAATCAGATTTGTGTTTGTCTTTTGACATATCGATAAAAACTTAATCCGACTGAATATATGAAAAAAAATGAATGTTGGATAAGTTAAATACTAATTTTTTCTTCACGTTTTGGATGCCGTACGTTGCTTTTTGGAAGGGTAAACTTAAATGTGGTTCCAACTCCAACTTCACTTACTACCGATATGCTTCCATTATTTTTTTCTGTAAATTCCTTGCACAGAATCAATCCAAGTCCAGTACCCTTTTCTTTGTTAGTGCCCAATGTGGTATGCTTAGAACTAATACTAAATATTTTAAGTTGATCGGTACTCGTCATGCCAACCCCCGTATCTCTAATACCAATTTCTACATCATCTTTCCACTTATCGACCGAAAAGGAAATTATCCCATCTCGGTTGGTGAACTTTATGGCGTTTGAGAGTAAGTTTCTTACAATAGTTCTCACAGAATTGATATCTGCAAAAACCATAATATCTTCTTCAGCTAGTATTTCAATATTAATTTTTTTATTAATAGCCGCCTTTGAAAGTAGTTGAATATTTTCTTTTATAACATTTGAAATAGGAAAGTTCTCAGGTTTAAATTGTATCCTTCCGGTTTGAGAGCGAGCCCATCCAAGTAAATTATCTAATAGTTCAAATAAATTTTTTAGTGATTTATCCAGCTCTCTGGCAAGCGTGCGAATTTCCTCTTCAGACAAAGATGCAGTATGATTAATCAATAAATGCGAAAAAGATGACAGCGAATTTAGCGGGCCTTTTAAATCATGGCCAATAATTGAAAAGAATTTGTCTTTTGTGCTATTGAGTTCTGTCAATTTTTCATTCTGCCCCAGCATTTGGTCATTGATTTTTTGTAATTCATTATTCAAGCGCTTTTTATCAGCATATGATTTAATGATAATAACAGATAGAGCAATAGTTATAAGTAAAAACAAAGTGAGCGAAATAATGAATTTTCTACTTGTAGCCAGTTGTTGTTCATTTTTCTTTTGTATTTGTTCCAGTGTAGTAATTTCTTGTCCGCGTCTTTCTATTTCATTTTTATTGTTGATCTCTTCAATTCTTCTTTTGCTTGCCTCAGCATAAATCAATTCACTAATTCCAGAAAACTTATTTTGATAAAACAATGCCTTCTTAAAGTCCTTGTCTGCCAAATATGCCTGATACAAAAAATCAAAGCTTTGTTGCATGAGTTTATTAGAATTAACTAATTCAGCATTATTTAACCCAAGTTTTAAATTTCTAATAGCTCTTTTGTATTCTTCTTTTTCAATAAATATGAGGCCGATTTTATTATATGATTCAGCAAGACCAGTTCTGTCATTAATTTCATTTCTGATTGATAGTGAATTTAATTGGAGTTGAAATGCTGTATCTAATTGGTCCATTGATTTGTAGCTATCACTCATTTTAAATAGTGCAATAGCTACTTGAATGTCTTTGCCCAGAGTATTATATATATCAAATGCCTGTTGATAATGTTGAAGCGAGAGATTATGATTAAAGCTATGTTCATACATGTCGCCAAATGTCAGGTGTGTTTCGGCAGACATATTTAAGAGGTCATGAATTTTTGCCAGTTTAAGTGATCGTTTGAGACATTGCTCGGCTTTGTCAATATCTTCAAGTTCTATATAAGAATGTGCTTGACTTATTAAGGTGAGGGAAATTAAGTTATTTATTCCAAGGCTATCTGCTAAATAGCTTGCCTCAATCTGATATTCTAGCGATTTAGTAATATCTCCGATCTTTTGATAAATGTCTGCAAGCGCCAATTTGGAAAATATAAGTTCTTTAATAAGCCCATTGGATTTGGCATTTATCTCAGCTTGTTTGCAATCGTTCAAAGCTTTCTCATGATCTGAAGTAAGATGTGAATTGGACAATCCAATGTATCTTTGAGCTTTTATCTCAAATTCCTTATTGTTTTCTAATAAAGCCAGACTTAAAAGTTTTTGAGCTTTTTTGCTGGCCTGTAGTGGTTCATTCCTAAAATAATAGGGAATGATTTCATCAAGAATTAATAGCTTTTCTTCATTTTCAACTAATATTAGTCGAGTCTCTAGGCTGTCAATATAATTTTCTGCAAAAACCTGAATTTGAGAATTGATACAGAATAAAAGAATTAGTAGAATTCTAATTTGCATATCCTTTAGTATATAACTTCAATGGTATTGTCTGTTTTTCAATTATTACGGATCAAAAATAATTATTTATTCTTTAAATGAGCTTTCTATTTTTGGTACAAAGATTACATGCATACAATTCTCAACCGTATCTGTGCATTATTGAGAGTACTTTTTTATGTTAATCATACCAAAATAAAGATTCTTGTGATATTCTGTTATTGAATTACAAATAATTGTTTACGGAAATATTTTTCAAAAAATAGCCAATTAAGGATCTTCAAATAACTTTGACATTTTATATTTATTACATAATTTTGCGCTACATATCTGTAATAAATCTTATTTAAGTAATTTTTTGCCTTTCAGCATCTTTGCAGATTGTTTTTCGTAAATATATTATTAACTAATTTGCAACGGCTTCAGAGATGTGCCGTTCTTTTATTTTATAAAAAACGTTATTCAAAAATGTCAGAGATATCTTACTATACAGAAAAAGGGCTTAAAAGATTAAAAGATGAGTTCAATTATCTTAAAACAACCGGTAGAACTGACATCGCCAAACAAATAGCTGAGGCTCGCGATAAAGGAGATTTAAGTGAAAACGCAGAATACGATGCCGCTAAAGATGCTCAAGGGCTTTTGGAATTGAAAATTGCCAAACTGGGAGTGGTAGTTGGAAATGCCAGGGTGATGGATGAAAAAAATATTGACATATCAAAAGCTTCTGTACTTGCAAAAGTTAAAATCAAAAATAAAAAAAACGGAGCTTCCATGACCTATACATTGGTATCTGAGGAAGAGGCAGATCTGAAAAGCGGAAAAATATCAATACAATCTCCAATTGGAAAAGGGTTGTTGGGCAAAAAGGTAGGCGAGGTAGCTGTAATTCAAATTCCAGCGGGCAAGGTAGAATTTGAAATCCAGGACATATCGCTTTAAATGAGCAGTATATTTACAAAAATTATTGAAAGGCACATCCCTGCACACATCATTGCTGAGGATAATGAAAATATTGCTTTTCTGGATATTAATCCTCTTTCTGTTGGGCATACGCTAATTATACCAAAAAAAGAAATTGATTACATTTTTGACTTGGACGATGAGACCTACACCTCATTAAATAAATTTGCCAAAAAAGTTGCCATAGCTATAAAGAAGGTTGTAGGCAAAAGAATTGGCACTGCCGTAATTGGAATTGAAGTACCTCATGCACATATCCATTTGATTCCTTTTGCAAAAATGTCGGAACTCAATTTTGCAAATCCAAAATTGAAACTTTCGAATGAGGAATTGGCAGAAACAGCTGCAAAAATTTCTGCGGCATTTACCAATTGATAAAAGATATTGTCCGTTTATTTTACTAATCTGTGGTAATTTAATAATTACTCCATTTTGATCCTCACTTCAATCTTCCTGGGTTTTCTGTGATAAATGAAGCCCAGCTTTTCGTCTTATTTGCTTTAGAATTACCATTGTAATAATGGCAAAGTGCTACTGCGAGAGCATCTGTAGCATCAAATAATTTCGGATCTCCCTCAATGTTAAGTATAGATTTCAACATGCTGGCTACCTGCTCTTTTGAAGCATTTCCATTTCCGGTAACTGATTGTTTGACTTTTTTTGGAGCATATTCTGCAATAGGGATCTCTTTAGATAAGGCCGCCGCCATAGCTACTCCCTGCGCCCTGCCAAGCTTTAACATAGATTGTATATTTTTTCCATAAAACGGAGCCTCAAGTGCTACCTCATCAGGACTAAAATCTTCAATAATACTTAATACTCTTTCAAATATTTTCTTGAGTTTTAGTTCATGTGTCGAATACTTGGACAAATGGATTACGCCATACTGGATAATATTCAACTTACTACCTCTTATCAATAATACCCCATAACCCATGACACTTGTACCCGGGTCCATACCGAGAATAATTTTTTCCTTTGGGGAATTTGATTTGATCTTCACCAGCGTCGAATATTAAATACACTATGTGCCCAAAATTGATCAATCCTATATAATTTTACACGCATATGGTGTTATATTTTTTTATAATTTTCTCAATGTATTTTATTTTCCTACTGATCTTGTTGTATGGATGGAATAGGTCTATTAGTCAGCCATTGAGTACCAGTTCTGTATCCAACCCTCTGTTCATATCAGTGATTGTCGCAGTAAGAAATGAAGATGAAAATATCCTCAGGTTATTAAACTGTCTGTCGCTACAGTCATACCCCAAGGAAAAATATGAGGTTATCATTGTTGATGATCATTCCACAGACCATACTGTATCGAAAATCCAAGGTTTTAAAAAGTCACAAAATTTTAATCTAAGATTATTAAAAAGTGAGCACAAGAATCTAAAAGAAATTACCCCAAAAAAGGCCGCCCTTCAGCAAGGTATTGATTCCGCCAAAGGAGATGTTATTATGATGACAGATGGCGATTGTTGGTTTGGTGAGGATTGGATCCAGTCATTTTCTTTGGCCTTTTATAATGATTCAATCAAGTTTGTGGCAGGCATGGTAGCCATAGAGGTTAATATTACGATGCTATCTAAAATCCAATCAATTGAATTTTCTAGCCTTATTGGCACTGGAGGTGCGTTAATTAATCTTAATTATCCATTGATGTGCAATGGTGCCAACCTCGCATTTCGAAAAGAGGTGTTTTATGAAGTTGATGGTTATTCAGGATATGAAAATAACTCTTCGGGAGATGACGTTTTTCTGATGCAAAAAATAAACAATAATTATAAAAATTCCATTGCCTTTATTAATGACCACCGAGCGGTAGTTTACACTTTTCCTCAGCCATCATTTTCGACATTGTTACACCAAAGGAAAAGATGGGCCTCAAAATGGCACAAATATCCATTGGTGTTTAGCTGGCTTATTCCAGTATTTCTCTTTATTCATTACCTCTCTTTTATTGCAATAATTTTGATGGCTATTATTTCTGTACAATTTATGTTTTTGGCTGTTTCGCTTATCATGGTCAAAATTATTTTGGATGGGGTATTTCTTAGAAAGGTAATGAAAATATGTAAATTGAAATTTGAGTTTTTTACATTCTTATTAAGTGAAGTCATTTATCCATTTTATGCTATCATTATTGGAATATCAGTCCAATTTGGAAAGTATGAATGGAAAGGCAGGTCGTACAAAATATAGACAATAGAAAGTGAAATTAGTATGAGCGATAACGAATTCGATTTAATTGATGAATTATATTTCATTAGTTCTTACTCAAGCCTGGATAAAGCAATTGATATTAATGGTGAAATATTAAAATCAACACTTATCAATGTACTCAAAAAAGGTTGGGTAAATTGTTACGTTTCGCCAATAGATAAAATTGGGTTTGATATTAAATTATTTGAAAAGGATTATCGTAAATATCACTATCTTGCCACCAAAGCAGGGCTCCTGGCCCATAATAGTAAATTTTGATGAGCGATACAGACGCTAAATCTCCTGGTTATTACCTACGAAACAGGCTTAAGCAAAATAAGCCGGCCATGTATGGCCTTTTTGTAATATCTGCCTCATTTATAATTTCCTTACTCGGTTATTTGGTTATGCAGGACAGCACCCCTAATGCAAATGATGGTGCAGTGCAAATCCAAAAACAAGCTCCTGGATTTGAAGTGACTTTTTTGAAAATAAGAAAGAACAGGAATATCGAACAGGTTAATATATTTCAGAAAATATTATATGGCCAGGAGAGCCAGTTTATGATTGTGCCAATTAAGAAGTGTGAAATTGACAGCCTTACAGTAAAAGTAAGCGTATTTGGAAAAATAAATTATATAAAAGAATATGATCTGCTTGATGTCGTAAAGTCTAAAAACCAAAATAGTTACCAAATGAATAAGGGTGCTGGCAGTGAGTTAGCTATTAATTATACAAACCTGCTGGATGTTGAGGAGGTGATTTTGTATGAGGATCTACTAAATGAGTTTTGGGCCAATAATATTGAATCAAGAAAATACTGGTTGGGCACAGATAAAATGGGAAGAGATATGCTCAGCAGACTTTTATTTGGAATCAGGATTTCGCTATCCATAGGTACAATTTCAGTACTTATTTCTATGTTGTTGGGTATGTCGCTTGGGGCAATCGCGGGTTTTTTTGGTGGGAAAATTGATATGTTTATACTTTGGTTTATGTCTGTCATTTGGTCAATTCCTGGAATTATTCTGGTAATATCAATAAGTATGGCGCTGCAAAGCCGAGGTGTCTGGGTGGCTTTTGTTGCAGTGGGTCTTACAATGTGGGTAGAGGTTGCTCGCGTGATGAGAGGACAAATAATGGCAATTAAAGAAAAGCAGTATATCGAGGCTGCCAGAGCATTTGGCAATAAAAATTTCAGGATTATAATTGTACATATATTACCAAATATAGCGGGTCCATTAATTGTAATTGCGACAGCTAATTTTGCTGCTGCGATTCTTTTGGAGGCTGGGTTGAGTTTTCTTGGCTTAGGAGTCCAGCCTCCAACGCCTTCTTGGGGAGTTATGATTTATGAAGGATTTCAAGCTATAGGCACAAAAAATAGTTTGCATCTTATTTTATTTCCTGGTCTGGCGATTTGTATTTTAGTATTATCATTCAATTTGTTGGGCAACGGGCTTCGAGATGCCTATGACCCAAAAACACTTATAGATAGATGACTAACGAGTTAGCATTAAAGGCTAAATTTGATTTAAAGGAACTGGAGTTAAATTCCTTACTAGAGGTTACGCAGGCAATCAACAATAATTTGTCAGAGGAATCTTTGTATAAGATTTATAATTTCACAATTCGAGCAAATCTTAAAATTAAAAAGCTGGCACTCTTTGTGCTGGACGAGACTTGGGAATGTAAGGTAAATTTTGGCACAGAGGTTAGCTTTTCTGAGCAAAAATTTGAAGATCGATTTCTGAACTGCAATAACATTCAAAGAATCTCGCAGTTTAAAAACTCGCCCTTTAACGAATTTCAGAAAGTTGTATCTATCGCTCATAAAGATAAAAAGCTAGCATTTGTATTTATTAGTGGATTTGAAAGTAAAGATAACAGAGAGATCAATACTGATTTTATTCAGGCCATAAGTAATATCATCATTGTAGCCATAGAAAATAAGAAACTGGTCAGAAAGCAGATAGAGCAAGAAATGTTAAGGCGGGAGTTGAAGATAGCTGAGAATGTTCAGAAATTTTTATTTCCAAAAGTTCTCCCCAACAATGACGAAATAAAGGTTGCCGCTTTTTACCAACCACATCATAGTATTGGAGGAGATTATTACGATTTTATAAATATTGATAAAAATCAGGTATTGTTTTGTATTGCCGATGTTTCAGGGAAAGGAATTCCTGCCGCTTTATTAATGTCTAATTTTCAAGCCTCCCTACGAACGCTTTCAAGACAAACATCTTTATTGCAAGAGATAGTTACAGAGCTAAATTATCTTGTGATGTCCAATGCTGAAGGGCAGCATTTCATAACATTTTTTATAGCTATTTATGACAAAAAAAATAAAAGATTGAAATATGTAAATTCCGGACACAATCCTCCGATCTTGGTAAGAAGTAAAAATGATATAGAATTTTTGAAGGAGGGTTCAACGGTTCTTGGTGGATTTAAAGAACTTCCTTTTTTGAACGTGGGAATAATTGAGAATATTGAGGAATTTTTATTTTGCAGCTTTACAGATGGACTTACGGAGATTTCCAATTCCAAAGGTGAAGAATTTGGCGAATCGAAAATATTGAATATTGTCAGGAAAAATATTGATCAGGAACCGTTAGAATTGAATTCTTCGATAGTTGATGCTATGAAAGTTTTTAAAGGCGAGAACAGTTTTAAAGATGATATTACACTATTAACTTGCAAAGTGAAGTCTAAATAGAGCTTGTCGACAAACTCTAATAATTGTAACCAATATTTTATTGCTACACTTTTATAAAACGCCTAAGATTTTTAAATATTTTTCAAGTGACCTACTTTGGGATATTCCAGTCAAATCAAATGAAATTTATTTGACTTTTGACGATGGCCCAATCCCGGGTCTAACGGACTATGTGCTTGATGTGCTTGACGAATTTGATGCAAAATCTACTTTTTTTTGCGTTGGGGAAAACATGCTAAAATATCCATCAATTTGTAGTAGAATAGTTGAAAAAGAGCATCTGGTTGGTAATCATACTTTTCATCATTTAAAAGGTTGGACGACAAAAACAATAAATTATATCAAGGATGTTGATAAATGTCAAAGAATAATTTCAACGCACCAAAAATTAAATGGAGTGCCTTTATTTAGACCTCCGTATGGTAAAATTACCACCAAACAAATCAATAAACTTCGAGCAAATTACAAAATAATAATGTGGGATATATTAGCATATGATTTTGCCAAGGACCATAATCCGAAAAAAAGTTTAAGGAAAATTATAGATAAGACAAGACCAGGTTCGATTGTTGTTTTTCATGACAATTACAAAGCTGAACACAAGTTGAAATACATGCTTCCGAAATATTTACGTCATTTTAAGGATAAAGGGTTTGCCTTTAAAAAATTAGACTCTTTTCCAATCAAATGATTCAATAAATTGTTAATAAGATTGTTTCTTTTCAGAGTCTTGGTAAGGGGAATAATGTTTTAATTATCAAGAAATACTATCAATTATTTATAACAATGAATTTAATCGACACACATGCCCACATATATCTTCCTGAATTCAAGAACGATATAGAAGAGGTAATCGCAAACTCAAAAGCGTCTGGGATAGAAAAAATATTTATGCCTAATATAGATTTGCGATCCATTGAGAGCATGCTGACAATAGAAAATAAGCACAAGGGGTATTGCTATTCTATGTTGGGTCTTCATCCATGCCATATAAAAGACAATTATAAAAAGGACCTTAAAATCATCAAATCTTGGTTTGAGAAGCATAGTTTTTGCGCAATAGGAGAAATCGGAATTGACTTGCACTGGGACAAATCGAATATCAACGAACAAATCTCGGCTTTTGAAACGCAAATTAACTGGGCAAAGGAATTAAATTTACCCATTGTCATCCATTGTAGATCGTCAATAGATATGACAATTGAAATTGTAAAAAAACATCAAGACGGTAATTTAACTGGCATTTTCCACTGTTTTATTGGAGATAAAGAACACTCAAAAAAAATAATTGATCTTAATTTTTTGTTGGGGATTGGAGGAGTTGCAACTTTTAAAAATGGAGGTTTAGATAAAGTAATTCCTGATATAGAATTGAAAAACATTGTGTTAGAAACTGACAGTCCCTATCTGACACCGATTCCTTATCGCGGAAAAAGAAATGTCCCTTCATATTTGTCTCTAATAGCCAATAGAATTGCCGAGTTAAAAAATTGTGACTCAGAAGAGGTAGCTCATGAAACCAGTAAAAATGCTAAAGCTATATTTTTAAGTAGAAATGCATAATACAATTGATTTTAAATTTATAAACATATGTATCGGCAATATTATACGATTGGCTCATTTTCTTACCCATCGAAGAAATATTTTTCTTTTTAATAGTTGGTGCAAATAGAAAAAAATTGCCAAACTTGTGTTTCTTAATGGTTCAAAAAGCTGCTTTATTACTAATAAACAACAATTGTTAATCATTTTGAGTAAAAAATTACCAATATTAAAATGTTCTAAAATATATTTTTAAAATTTGGATTAAGTGATAATTATTGATTTATTTGTGCGTCCAAGGATCATACGTTGGCCTTGGAGAGGTGACCGAGTGGCCGATGGTGCTCGCTTGGAAAGCGAGTGTGCCCCACAAGGGTACCGGGGGTTCGAATCCCTTCCTCTCCGCAGTTAAGATACTTTAAAAACTAAGATTTTAATTATTAATTATAACCATATAAGTATAGAATTCTAAAGTCTGAACTATGAAAAAGTTAATTATTTTATTGTTGGCAACAGGAGTTATGTCTCTCAGTATATCAGCCAATTCTTTTGCTCAAGATGCTGGTGGAGATTCGACACAAGCCGTTGCAGATACTATCCAACAAGAAGCCATTGCAGAACCTGTCCAACAAGAAGAAGTAGTTGAAGAAGAGTCCCTAATTGAAGAAGAGCAATCTTTCCATCAGGTTGTTAAAGAACAATTTATTGCAGGAGGCTGGGAATTTATGTCTGTTGTACTTATATGCTTGATTCTGGGTCTTGCAATTGCTATAGAAAGAATCATTACCCTAAACTTAGCCACTACAAATACCAAAAAATTATTGGCGAGAGTAGATGAGGCTCTTTCTAAAGATGGTGTTGATGGAGCAAAAGAAGTTTGCAAAAACACAAGAGGACCCGTGGCGTCAATATTTACTCAAGGCTTATTAAGAATGTCTGAGGGTGTTGAAATGGTTGAGAAGTCTATTATAGCTTATGGATCTGTTGAAATGGGAAAATTGGAAAAAGGTTTGGTTTGGATATCTCTTTTCATATCAATTGCTCCAATGCTTGGTTTCATGGGAACAGTAATAGGTATGATTGGAGCTTTTGACGCTATTGCTGCGGCAAACGATATTAACCCAGCGCTTGTTGCCGGTGGTATCAAGGTTGCACTTTTAACAACTGTAGGCGGGTTGATTGTTGCAGTAATTTTGCAACTATTTTACAACTATTGTGTCACGAAAATTGACGCACTTGTTAACCAAATGGAAGACGCTTCAATTTCTTTAGTCGACATATTGGTGAAACACAATTTATCTAAATAATTTAACTCATTTTAACTAGAATTACGAATGGATTCATTTGATATATTTCTTTATTTGGGTTACACTTTGGTGATTGTTGCTACTATTGCTGCGATTTTTTTGCCTCTAGTAAGCGCATTTGGAAACCCTCAAAGTTTATTAAAATCAGGGATAGGAGTACTCTTTATAATTGCACTTTACTTTATTTCATACGCATTTTCTGGCAGTGAGGTGACTATAGAATATTCAAAGTTTGATGTCGGTCCTGAATTGTCTAAAATTGTCGGTGGCACATTGATAATGGCCTATCTATTACTAGGATTTGCGATAGTTGGTATTTTATATACAGAATTTAATAAAATATTTAGATAATGGCTAGATCAGGCAGAAAATTACCTGAAATCAACTCAAGTTCCATGGCGGATATTGCGTTCTTGTTGTTGGTCTTTTTTCTTGTAACTACCACAATAGCTACAGATAAGGGATTAACATTAACTCTACCACCAAAACCGGATCCGAACGAACCTCCTCCAGACATTACAAAAAACCAGAGAAATATTTTTAAGATTCTTGTAAATTCATCGGATAGGATATTAGTAGAGGATGAGCCATTGACAGATGTAACAAAACTGCGATCTATGGTAAAGGAGTTTGTTATGAATTTTGGAAAGATTGATGAAGAAGCACAAATTCTATATAATTCTCTTCCGCAATCATTGAAAGCTATTTCTTTAAAAAATAAGATATCATCAGACAATCCTAAAGAAGCAGTAGTTTCGTTAAAAGCAGATAGAGGTACAAGTTATGAAGTGTACATTGCTATAATAGATGAGCTTCAAGGTGCATATTATGAAATTTATGGAGAAAGGATAGGTATTACTGCTGATGATTTTAGATCACTTGATAGAAAGAAACCTGATGAACTTGAAAAGTACAAGCTTGCGAGGCAAGGAATCGGTATGAATATTTCAATTGCAGAACCTACAAAAATAGGAGGTAATTAATATGGCAAAGTTTAAGAAAAAATCAAATACTAGTCAGGATATCCCAACGGCAGCACTTCCAGATATTATTTTTATGTTACTTTTCTTCTTTATGGTAACAACCGTTTTAAGGGAAACTACTATTATGGTAGAGCAATCTATACCTCAAGCTACTCAATTAAGGAAGCTTGCTCAGAAAAAATTAGTAAGTTATTTATATGTTGGTAAACCCACCGACCCCGAAAAATTTGGGAGTGAGCCTAAAATCCAAGCAAATGATGCTTTTATCGAAGTTGATGGTATTATTCAGTTTATAGAAGAAGAAAGAGGTAAACTTGCTGAGCATGAAAGAGATTATTTGACTATGTCTCTTAAGGTAGATAATGAAACTAAAATGGGAATCATCGTAGATATTACTCAAAAAATGAGAGATGCGAATGCAAGAAAATTAATGTACGCTGCTACCCAAAGTTCTTCAGATAGATAATTGAAAAACAATATTTGTATAAAAAAAGAGGCCGTATGGCCTCTTTTTTTATACAAATATTGTTTTGGTAACGAAATTAGTAATTAATCCACTACTGTTTTCTGAATTTATAGGCCTTATTGAAATGAGTAGCAGGATCAGAAATCACTAAAATGTAATAACCTGAGTTGAACTCTTTGACATTAATTTTATATTTATTTGTGCCCTTCATATCCATACTAAAACTAATCTTATTGCCAATTATATTAAACATTTCGAATTTGACATCTTTCAATTTCGAATTTTCCAAGACTATATTAAGAAAGTCGATGGAAGGGTTAGGATATAATTCTACAATGGTTCCAATTTGAAGACTTTCTTTTTTTAAATTTAATAATTCACTTTTATTATCTTCAATTGAATTTTGTTGTCCGTAGGATATTTGAGAAATTATAGAAAGTATTATAAATGCTGGTAAGTAAATTTTCTTCATTCCATATGGTTTATTTTCTTGGTCAATTATGGCAAAAATCAAGCCACAATAAATTCTTGAAACTGCAATAGTAAAATTTTAAACGTAAAGGTAGTTACATTGTTTTAAATTTAAATAGTAGGATTTTTATTTTATTAAAAATTTTATATTAATGTTAATTTATATCACAATTTCTCTCAGCACATTTTTTTATGAATGATATTTTAATAGTATTTGTTAAAAACCCAATTAAAGGGAGCGTAAAATCTAGGTTAGCAAAAACTATTGGAAATGTGAAGGCTCTATCTGTTTACAATAGATTACTGTATAGAACAAAAATAATAATATTAAACCTTATTGTGGATAAGCGAATTTGTTATTCTGATTTTATATGTAAAACTGATTTATGGGAATTATCGTCTTTTCAAAAGTCATTACAATTTGGCGATAATCTTGGATTACGTATGTACAATGCAATAAAAGAAGCAAGTGATGAAGGTTATAGTAAAATTTGCCTTATCGGATCTGATTCAATGGAATTGACTTCTGATATAGTTAATTCGGCATTTAATTTGCTTGATTCTCATGAGGTTGTTTTGGGTCCATCTTTAGATGGAGGATACTATCTAATAGGCATGAAGATGCCAATCGAAACTATATTTATTGATATTGATTGGAGTACAGAATTAGTTTTAATACAAACTAAAAAAAAGCTTGAAATTTTGAAATTGGGTTACATATTGCTCCCTGTTTTAAATGATATTGATGAAATAGATGATATCAATGATGCAGATAGAGATTACCTTCTTTCTTAGATTGTCAATTTAACTACCACATTTATTTGCGTTTGTTTAAATAATAAATAATGGGGTAGCAAGTAATTCTAAACAAGTAAATCCATATCTCTAATTAAGATCCTTCGACGATCAAAATTTATAATATTTTTCTCTTTGAGTTCATTTAAAATAGTTGTTACAGTTTGTCTACTTGTACCTGTCAATGATGCAATATCTTTGTGTGTCAAGTAGTTTTTCATCATTGTTTCAAATCCAACTTTTTTTCCTTTTTCATTTGCCCAATCTCGCAAAAACTCAACTATTCTTGTACGAGAGTCTTTAAACACCAAGGATTCAATTTTCCTCTCCATTTTCTTTATTCTGAGTCCAAGTAATTTATATATTTTAAAATTTAGAGCTTTATTTTGAGCCATAAGCTCTTTCATTTCTTCAATATTCATTGGGCAAATAGTAGTATTATCGTCCATTGATTGAGAAAAATCAGATCTTTTTTCCTGACCAATTAAAGCGAGTTCACCAAATATTTCTCCTGCTGAAAGAATAGCTTTTGTTATTTCTCGACCATCCTCAGTATAGCTTCCTATTTTTACCCTGCCTTCAGCTATTAAATAAATATGATCTGACTGTTCATCTTCAAAATAGATAAAGGAGTCTTTCGAATATTTATGAAAAGTATGTTTGTCTTTCATTGATGGTACTTTATGAGGGCAAAGGACATTGTATAGATCAATGTCCTCAAAGTACCATATATTGCTCTTATTGTTCATATAGGATATATTTTATATTGATAGTATAAACTTAATAAGTTATACCTTATTAAGTTAAATGTGAGTGAAATTGTTTAGCAATTCCATGCACAAGTTAGACTTAAATGATCTAAAATTGATGTCACTTAACGTCTTTTAATAGTTTTCATTAACACAAAAAAATGAATTATAATAAATGTTTTGTCGCTTTATATTTTTATAAAAAAATTACTTGTCAATTAATGTGCAATACAAGATTTATCAATTTGTGGCATCAAATTTAGGGAAGTGATTTATAAATGTTGGTTTTTTGATTTTGTAATCCATTTTACAAACAATATTATTAAGCCCATTTGTTAAAGCTATGTATTTCGATTTATAATGTTGGTTATATACTGAGACCTGGTCCATAGATTTTTGCCCCAAAATTATTTTAGATGATTTGCATTCGACTACTAAAAATATTTCTCCTTGGCGGTTATAAACTACAATATCACTTCTTTTGATCATCTTATTTACTTTCATTCCATCTTCAACAGTAATCAATGATTTAGGGTAATTCATCTGGTTTAAGAGATAGTGAATTAGGTGTTGCCTCACCCATTCTTCTGGTGTCAGAACAATAAATTTCTTTCTTATAATATCAAAAATAGTATGCTTTCCATTGGTTTTTTTTATTCTATAATCGAAAGGAGGAAAGATTAGATCATTCATGTAATTTTGCTTTAAATTTTAATACAAAGATTCTGTTGGTTCTTCAAAATCAAATGTATTTATTTGGCACTGATTTTTATAATTTAATTTTATGATAGCTGAAAACATTCAGCCGTGGTTCGTTATTTTTATTGTTTTTGTCATATTCCTATTAATATATAAGGAATACCTGAAGGCATCTGTAAGTTTTTTATTGGCAGTCCTGCTTTTTTCTATTACAGGTATTCTTACTCCATCAGAGGTGTTATCCGGATTCTCTAATGAATCTATTGCGAGTATATTAATGCTTATTTTGATTACTACCGGATTACGGAAAAATTTTCAATTAGAATATTTATTCGATGTGATTTTCAGCAAGGCAAAAACCTATAGAGGGTTTATGTTTCGTATGATGAGCCAGGTTGCGGTATTAAGTTCTATAGTAAATAACACTCCCGTAGTTGCCTTAATGACTCCTTATGTTGTTGATTGGGGTAAAAAGCATAATATCGCTCCGTCCAGACTCCTGATTCCTTTGTCATATGCTACAATAATGGGAGGGATGTTGACATTAATTGGCACATCAACTACGCTTGTCCTAAATGGTTTTTTGCAAGATTATGGTCATCCTTCTCTATTGTTTGAAGATTTATTTATTATAGGCTTGTCAGTAACCATAACCGGGATACTTTTTATTTTATTTATTGGGTATAAATTATTGCCTGATCACAAAGATATATTAGAAACATATTCTGAAAATAAAACAGAGTACATTGTGGAAACCAGGCTATTGTCCAGTTCCAACCTTATAGGTAAAAATTTGGTTGAGGCAGGAATGAGAAACCTGAAAGGGGTATTTCTTGTTGAGATATTACGTGGAGCAAGAATAATATCTCCTGTTGGGCCTAGCGAGATTTTGGCAAAGGGCGATATTTTATTTTTTGCTGGAAATACCAAAGATATTGTAGATCTTATTAATTCAGATTTGGGGATCGAATTGCCATCGGCTGCCAGATCGTATGATAGTGACAATGCCGAAGTTGTTGAAACTGTAATGAAGAATAATTCCAGTTTGATCAATTCTACAGTAAAACAAAGTGATTTTAGAAATAGATATAATGCAGCTATTGTTGCAATACATCGAAATGGCAAAAAGGTAAGTGGAAGAATTGGAGACATTGTGTTGCAGGCAGGTGATTTACTTTTACTTTATACCGGATCAGATTTTAGAAATAGAGTAGAAATATACAGAGATCTTTTTGTGGTTTCTAAAATACAAAACATAGTAAAGCCAGGGAATAAAAAATATTATGCGCTGGGAATAATGGCAATATGTACAATAATTCTTTTGACATTTAGCCAGCTTACTCTTTTCCCTGCCTTAATGATAATAATTTGTATCATGATAGGGTTTAATCTTATCACAAGCCATGATGTAAAAAGAGAGTTGGATTTGAATATGATCATTATCCTTGTTTTTTCGTTGGCGATCGGGCAGGCCATTATAAAAACAAATGCAGGTAATATGGTCGCTATGAGTTTAATTGACTTATTAGCGCCTTATGGAAATATTTCTATCTTGGTTGGATTATTGATTATCACCAATTTGTTGGCCTCATTTATTGGAAATGTTGGGGCTGTTTCTATTTCATTTCCATTGGCCTATGCCATAAGCAATAATTTAGGTATTGATGGGCAACCCTTTTTTTTAACCATAGCCTATGCAGCTTCAGCAGCCTTTCTCACACCCATTAGCTATCAGACCAACCTGATTATATTCGGACCAGGAGGATATAAATTCAAAGATTTTTTTAGAATTGGCTTACCGGTAAATATCATTTATTTGTCTGTTGCCCTTTCAGTAATTATTTATCGCTACAAAGAGATTCTTTTTTAACTGTTAGAAGTTTTAAAATTCAGCACTTCCAGGTGTTCTTGGAAAAGGGATAACATCTCGGATGTTTTTCATGCCGGTTACAAATATCATTAATCGTTCAAAACCCAGTCCAAAGCCGCTATGTGGTGCAGTTCCAAATTTTCTGGTTTCTAAATACCACCACATGCTCTCATGCGGAATATCAATTTCATCCATTCTTGCTTTCAGTAAATCGTATCGCTCTTCCCTTTGCGATCCTCCAACAATTTCGCCTATCCCAGGGAATAAAATATCCATGGCTCTTACTGTTTTGCCATCGTCATTCTGACGCATATAAAATGCTTTTATATTTTTTGGGTAATCGTATAAAATTACTGGCTTTTTGAAGTGTTTTTCTACCAAAAAGCGTTCGTGCTCAGATTGCAGGTCAGCGCCCCATTCATAAATCAAATATTTAAAGCGTTTCTTTTTGTTGGGTTTAGAATTTCTTAATATTCCAATGGCATCTGTATAGGTAACTCTTTCGAAATCTTGATCCACTACAAACTGCAAGCGTTCCATCAAGGAAAACTCACTTCTATCTTCCTTTTTCATATTTTTCTCTTCTTCAAGAAGTCTGTTATTGAGGAAGTTTAAATCATCCTTGCAATTGTCCAATGCATATTTAGCAAGAAACTTCAAGAATTCTTCAGCAAGATCCATATTGTCATCGATGTCGCAGAATGCCATTTCAGGCTCTATCATCCAGAATTCAGCCAAGTGTCTGGTAGTATTGGAGTTTTCAGCCCTGAAAGTTGGGCCAAAAGTATAAATATCAGAAAGCGCCATAGCTGCAAGCTCACCTTCAAGCTGACCTGATACAGTCAGATTGGTCTCATGGCCAAAAAAATCTTTTGAGAAATCTACTTTACCGTCCTCTGTTTTAGGAGGGTTTTCAGGATTTAGAGTAGATACTCTGAACATTTCACCAGCACCTTCTGCATCAGATCCTGTGATGATTGGCGTATGCAGATTGTAAAATCCTTTGTCATTGAAAAATTTGTGGACAGCAAATATCATCGCATGCCTCACTCTGAATATTGCGCCAAATGTATTCGTTCTGGGTCTGAGGTGAGCAATCTCTCTTAAAAACTCCAGTGTGTGTCTTTTTGGTTGTAAAGGATATTCTTCTGGGTTTGCCTCCCCTAAAATTTCTAATTCAGAAACCAATAATTCTACTGTCTGTCCTTTGCCCTGAGATGCTACAATCTCTCCTTTTGCAGAAATACAAGCACCTGTTGTCACAAGTTTCATAAGCTGCTCGTCAATTATTTCCAGATCAGCAATTGCTTGAATATTTTGAATAGTAGAGCCATCATTAATGGCAATGAATGCAATATTTTTATTTCCTCTCTTTGTTCTTACCCATCCTTTTACAATTGCTTCTTCACCAATTTTAGGGTCTGATAACAAAAGTTTAATTTTTGTACGTTTTGCCATAATCACGTAAGTAATTTTATAATCTGAAATTCATCTGAGAATTATTTTGACCAGGTCACTATTTCAAATAGTTTTTTGCCAGAATAATCAGTTTAAAAAGAAGCGCAAATTTAATAAAAGAATTGAACCTAGTTGGGTTAAGTCTTGTTTATTGATTTGGAATATAATCCACTCAAAACTTTATTTAAAGAATCAAGTAATTGTATTAAATTTGAAAAATTAGAAAACGATTAACCTTTGATGCAAAAATTAGGATTAATTCAGACCTTAGGTCAAAAGCTATCTCCACAACAGATACAATTTATAAAGTTACTCCAAGTTCCAACGATTGAGCTTAATACACGTATTGAGGAAGAATTGGAGTCAAATCCTGCATTGGAAGAAGGTGTTGAAGTACAAGATGATCAAGTTGAGCAAACGGATGAGTTTGATGAGAAAGTGGAAACGAGTGAAGAAGATATAAGCTTTGAAGACTATCTTCATGATGATTATAGTGGTTATAAAATGCAGGGTGATGGAAGTAATCCTGATGAGGAAGATAAAGATTTTCCTTTAGCCACATCTTCAACTTTAAATGAGCATCTCATTTCACAGCTTGGATTCTTTGGTTTGGATGAACGAAGAGAGATTATTGGCACGCAACTAATCGGAAGCATTGAAAATGACGGATATGTTCGGAGAGATTTAGATTCTATAATTAATGACCTTGCTTTCAGTATGAACATCGAAACTGATATTGACGAAATCGAAGAAATATTAAGAAAAATCCAGACGTTTGACCCTCCCGGAATAGCCGCTCGAAACCTTCAGGAATGTTTGTTGCTCCAGTTGGAAAGAAAATTGGATCATACACCAGAGGTTGAACTGGCAATAAATATAATTGACAACTGCTTTACCGATTTTACTAAAAAACACTATGAAAAAATCGTAAAAAAACTAAATATTGAAGACGAAGAAGAACTTAAAAAGGCAATAAATTTAATTACTAAACTCAATCCAAAACCAGGTGGGTCTTCCTCTGGAGAATTAGTAAAAACCCAATATTTGATCCCGGATTTTTTGGCATCAAACAATAATGGTAAAATTGATCTCACGCTCAATTCCAGAAATGCACCCGAATTAAAGGTTTCACGATCTTATTCCGAAATGATGGATACTTATAGTAAGACAAAGAAGAAGGATAAAAAACTAAGGGAAACAGCCACATTTGTAAAACAAAAGCTCGATTCTGCCAAATGGTTTATAGATGCCATCAAGCAAAGACAGCAAACTTTACTAAACACCATGCGTGCCATCATAAATTTTCAATATGATTTTTTTCTTACGGGAGATGAGAGCAAACTTCGGCCCATGATTTTAAAAGATATAGCAATTCAAATAAATATGGATATTTCTACTATTTCCAGGGTGGCAAATAGTAAATCCATTCAAACGGAGTTTGGCTTATTCCCATTAAAATATTTCTTTTCTGAGGGGATTTCAACCGCATCTGGAGAGGATGTTAGTAGCAGGGAGGTGAAGAATTATCTTAAAGAATTAATTGATAGCGAAGATAAGAAAAAACCATATTCGGATGATAAATTAGAGAAGTCGTTAAAACAAAAAGGATACAATATCGCACGAAGAACAGTTGCCAAATACAGGGAACAACTTAATATCCCTGTTGCCAGACTTAGAAAAGAATTATAGTGGGGGGTAGATTTGCGTATTTCTTATCGTTAATACTTCATCCACTATTGATGTCTTCCTATTTGTTTTTAATCTTTATCATGTTTGCTCCCTCATTGATGCAACCATTGCCACAGGAATCGCTTTGGCAAATATTGATCATTATATTTTTAGTAACATTTATCATCCCAGCTATAAGTATTGGCACATTGAGGCTTTCCAATTTTATAACTGATATAAATTTAGCGGATAAGAAACAGAGAGTAATGCCATTTCTTTTTGTCACTTGTTTTTATGGTATTGCTGCATATATGTTTTACACTAAGCTAAATTTCAATAATCTGGTATTTATAGTTTTTGCAGCCACCACTAGTTTGCTTTTTATATTAACTATAATCACTATTTTCTGGAAAATAAGCGTACATGGTGCAGGAATTGGAGGTGTGATTGGGTTTTTAATTGCATTAAGCCAATTTTATCCAATAGCACATTTCAAATTAATACTGGCGTTTTTTATTTTCTTATCAGGGTTGGTAATTTATTCCAGATTATCATTAAATGCCCATACGCCCAATCAAGCATTCGGTGGATTAATCATTGGATTGCTATTTTGCTATCTCTTCTTGTATTTATTTCTATAAAGGGAGGTCTCCTGAAATTATTCTTAGATATTCCAATTGGAATATGGATAGGTTCAAGAAATAAGTAAAAAAATTATTTGTGACAGGAATCTTAAAACAAGGCCAAATACAAACCAAATGTCATGGGGTACATTGTTGTTCCCATGGGGCCTTTATCCTTGTTGAATAAGTCGGAAAAGCTGTAATAGTAGTAAGCACCGAAGCCACCAAAACCGATTTTTGCATAAATGCCATAACGAAGTGAACTCAACTCAAACTTTTCTTTTTGCTTAGTTTTTTTTGTTTCTCCGTTTTGATCATATTTAACTTTAGTTTTGCTATCAAACAAATAACCAATTTTTCCGCCAATTGTAACTTTAAATGATCCGCGAGGATCATATTTTTTTGATCTCCATCTGAATTCCAAAGGGATATCAATATAATTTGTATTAAACTGAGATTTTTTAAAGGATGTTCCAGCTCCATAAATACTATCTAATGGGACAAATTGAACTTCACTATTTCCCAAGCTGTCCATTCCATACCCCAATGTTATGTTTTTGTCAAATGCATATTTTTCCGTTCCAAAACCAATCCCCGGATGAAAAGAAAACGATGATTCACCAATATTCATTTCGTATAGATAGTAAACATTAAATGTTCTGCTACCTGGAGTTTTAAAACTATATCCAGGAGGGTGGTCTTGAACCCAGTTATAGCCAAATTCTATCATTAAGTCACCAGGAATATCCGGACGACCCGCTTTCTCCTGAATGAGTTTGCCGGTACGATTTGCTTTATTATTTTTTGGTGTAGCTTCTTGTGCGAAAGCTGAAAATGTACAAAGCGTAAATGCAATAAAAAGTATAAAATACTTGATCCTTAATTGTGATGTAATCATGAACATAAATTAAACGGCAAAGATAGTATTTTTTAGATGACCGGAAACAAGATTTCCTTTTATAACGGGAATTAATTGTCTAAATTTGCGACCGCTTAGCAAAAATTAACATTTTTTAACAAGCTGGACCTGTAGCATAACTGGATAGTGCACCTGATTACGGATCAGGAGGTTGGGGGTTCGAATCCCTCCAGGTTCACCATTCATTTTTGAGTGTGAGTAGGGAGCAAGAGCAAACTACTTGTACGAAAGATTTTTTCCCTCAAAGATCACACGCCAACTCACACATTTTCATCCTGCTTTTTGAAATACTGGTAGCTCCGCAATTCTCCCAGTTCCTCGATATTTCCCATAGGGCAACTGCAGCTAGGACATTACTTTAAGCCCAGGCAGAGGTAGAAATAAAAACGACAATAAGTACAAAGAGGGCAATCGTAAGATTTAAAATCTTTTTTAGTGGCTTTTTCATAACAGTAATATTTATTCAATTCTATAAACAATTGTAAAACGTCAATTGTTTCGCTATCCATATAATAAACTAATATTTTTATATTGGTTTTATAGAAGATGTCACAATGGATACACTTTTGGTTTAAAAGAATCCCTGCGACAGCGGTAGGCAGGTCTGCCTACCGCAGGAAGGCTTGCGATATCGGATCACAATTTGTGACATCAAATAATTATTGATTCAATGAAATGGTTAATTTTACAGGATGTCTTTCAAAAGCAAAATATTATGAGAACAGAAACAATAAAATTAGGTCTTATTGACCGTTTGATGAGAGTGCATGAAGTATCTACTTTGCAGAGGATGGAAAAGCTTATAACACAGGCTGAAATGGAATCAAGGACTAAAAAATCATTAGAAGCAATCGACAAGGGAGATGTTTTATCAATGGATGAATTTAGTAAAGAGAATATGCAATGGCTGAAGAAAAAATATACAAAATAGTAATTGCCCGGCCTGCGAAGAATCGTTATCAGAAAAGTGTTCTGCCTTACCTTTATGAGAATTTTAGTTTTGAAAGAGCCATTGAGATAGATGAAAGCATTCTGAAGACTACAGGGACATTAGATAAGAATCCCGGCAGGGGAAGAAAGGAAAAATACCTTGAAGAAGCAAAAGAAGATTTTAGGTTTATTCTCTATAAGGAAACAAAGCACTTCGAGGTTAAGATAATCTTCTACATTAACAAGGATGAGGGCAATGTATATGTAACAGATTTTTTTCCAACAAAAATGGATCCTCAAAAAATCACTAAAAAGAAATAGCCCACGCACAAGCCTGCATCCCACTAACAAGCCAACACTCTTTGTAGCGAGGATGTCATGGAATGGAGCACTTGCCAACTGCAGCTAGGACATTACTTTAAGCTCAGGCAGAGGTAGAAATAAAAACAACAATAAGTACAATGAGGGCAATCGTAAGATTTAAAATCTTTTTCAGTGGCTTTTTCATAACAGTAATATTTATTCAAATTTATATACAATTGTAGAACGTCATTTGTTTCACTATCCATATAATAAACCAATATTTTTATTTGGTTTTATAGAAGATGTCACAATGGATACACTTTTGGTTTAAAGGAATCTCAAATATTAATGTTAGATTTTTTTAGACGGACAAAGCCAAAAAAGAAAATTAACCCAAACAAAAACACGGCGGCAGAATACAGGAGTAAAATACCTGAAGGTTTGATAATGAGAAGTGCTCCTATAAATTGAACAATAATCACTATATATAAAAACACAGATATAAATCCCCTGGTCCTGTTATTAATAAAATATGCTCCGAGTGGGGCACCAAAAACTACTACAGGAATGCAAATAAGCCAGCAATTAAACTCTTGTTGCCCAAAATCATTCAGAATGAAAAAATGAAGGATAAACCCAATTCCTGAATTAATGGCCATGATAATCACACTGGTCGGAGTGGCTATTTTTTCATTTAGATGATAACGCATGGTCACGTAACTAAAGCTAAATATGTCTAATCCGCTACCTAAAAGAGAACTCAATCCTCCTCCAATAATTCCTACCAGGATTACGGAAAGCTTTTCAGATCTGCCTAATTTCGGCAAGTGATCAACCGTTTTTCTTTTGTAAATAACATTGATATAATAAAGTACTACCCCGAAACTTAACCAAAATGAAACGAATAACATTTTGGCAAATGGTGCTGGTATTATTGGTACTAAATACAAGCTCCCTAATATTATGCCAACGAAACCACCTATGCTAGCCAACCATAAATACCCATATTCTACTTTTATTTTTTTTACTAATATCAGGTAAGATGCCGTAGTCATCCCAATTGATTGAATTGCCAAACTAAAATTTCGTGCTACCTCTGGAGAAATATTGAATATCAGTGTCATGACAGGAAAGGCGACAGCTCCACCACCTTCAGCGCTTGCGCCTGCAATGAAAGATCCAAAAACCATGGTTACCGGCATAAACCATAATTCTGCAAACAAAAACCACCTGTTATGAAGAGTCATGTAAAAAGCCCAAATCACCAGAACAAGCGCGATGGGAATAAGTATTTTTAGCGGAAAGCCCGATGGTTTTTTATTCATTTTTGCGGCCTTAAAAATTTTCGCAAGAGAAAGAAAATGGATTGATTAACAATTATCTTAATTGCAAAAAAAAAAGGCCAACACTTATTGGCCTTTTTAAAATGATTTTTAATAAATGCTACTTTATCAACATCTTTTTGACAACATCGACTCCATTGCTTTCAATTCGGTATAAATATACACCCGGTGAAACAGATCTGAAACTATCACCTTTATTCCAGGTAACGCTATAAACTCCGGTATCATAATCTTGCTCGTGAACAAATATTATTTCACCAAGAAGATTGATTATAGAAAGCTTCGCCTTGCCTGCTTTTGCGATTTTAAATCTTATATCTGTTGACTGATCAAAAGGATTGGGAACATTCTGGAACAACTCCAAATTTCCGTTTCTCAATTCATCGATGTTTACATTTGCAGAAATGGATTTGATGGCTATTGAACTCAAATTGTGATCAATAGCTACAGCCTTCGTAACTGATGAATTAAGTTCTACAACACTTTTTGCATCCTCACTTTTTGGGTTAAATCTCAAAACAAATAATACTGTTCCATCGTCCAGGTCAACAGACTTACCGTTGAATTCATCCCACATGGTGGTGAGAATACCATCGTCAATTAGCTGTTCATTGAAATATCCATCAAGTGCCTTATTTTCCATATCGTATAATTCCAGTTGGCTGGCATCCCAGGAAATGGTAAACTGGTATCCACTTATACTTCTAAAATCAGAAACAACAATTGGAATTTCAACCAATTCATCTGCGAGTTTAAGATGCTCAAGATTTAATTCTATAACACCATTTGTCGATCTGCTTCCATTTTCACCGGTCCATGAATTATTGACATCGCCAATTTTTACAGCTACAAAATCCATATCCAGGTTCTGATCGGAAAGAGAAATGTCAACGCTTGTTTCAAAATTGAACGGGTCATTGGAAAGGTCGAAAGTCTCAGGGATAAATAACCAATTAAGTCCATCTACAAAACCTTCGTCAATGCCCAGTACCACTTTTCTCATTTGAGCTAAATCGAGAGCTGTCAATGATTTGGAGATATTTACATCCGCAGCAACAATTTGATATGGGCTGGTAAACTCATCAATTTGCAGCATATGTCTTCTCGATTTAATGATATCAAGTGTTGTTACGGCATCATTTAATTTCGAATCATCTGGTTTTGCTGCAGATATGGTATAATTAGACTGCTCATAAGTATCTAACGAATAAACACCTTTAATATCAGTGATATTCTCCAGTAAATCATCGCCTTCAACTTTTACATTTACAGCATTTACCGGTTGGCCGGTATAAGTGAAAACTTCACCTCCGACCAATTTAGTCTGTAATATACTGATCACCACATCTTTCGTATTGAATGGCATATCGATATCATCAATTGCTTTAATTCCCATTGATGTGCGTCTGAAATTTAGATAAGCTTCATTAGAGTTTGAGCTCGCTTTGAATCTTATGGAGAATAATTGTGTATCGTTTGGCAATTCCAAAGGCAAGTCGTAGTCAGCATTCAGGCTCAACAACCCTTGTTCCACCTCAGTCAAATCAAAATCATTGATATCTATTTCACCGGCATCTTCTATGCCAACAAATGTGAGCATTTCATCATCCCAGTCCATGGCGATTTTGGCGTTCAAGACATCTGACAACTGATCTGCATAAACGGGCATCACAAATTCCTTTCCTGCTTTGGCTTTTATGTCATCAAATCTAAATTTGACAGGCTCAACAAATTGAATTTCGAAACGATCTCCACCGAATGTCTCAGGTACATTTTCAATGATTTCAAAATTGTACTCAGAAGAGGCATTGATCACTATCACTTTATCCAAATAGCTGTCTTTGAGTCTCATGGTAGCACCTTCAGAAAATGATTCTATTTTTGGGAATTCAAGTGTGTAATTTCCAAAATAGAATGCTTCAATATTCAACTTGATTGATTGCACACCTTTGGATTCGCCCATGGCATTTATCACTACTTTTTCATCCTCTCCAATTCTGGAGGATAGATTCACCCATCCGGCACCAAGTTTTATTGCATCAAATCTTTCATCGAATCCATTCGTAGCTACATCCATAAAGGTGATGGCTGTTTCATCAATATTGTTATTATCAGAGATTATTTTCACTAACATCTGAGGGAATTTTTCATCAGATTTTCTAAGGAATGAATTTCCGTCTGCCGATGATTTCGATGCTTCTGTCATTGATAACACTGAAGTTCCGTCATTTGCTTTCACAAAAAATCCCTGTCCTGAAGACACATATTGCGAAACACCCCCGGTTCCAACTCCGGTGGTAGAACTATAAGTACCATAATTCTGCGTATTGGGATTCCATACATAAACTGCCTCTGGCCCGAAAGCTGTGGAATTTACATTGTCCCAGTCCAGTTCTGAAGGATATGGATTTGCATAGAAATTCCAGCCTCCACCATCTAATGAGCTAGGTGTAAAAGATGCGCTTGGGAAAGTATATGATTCCCCTGATCCGGCAATATTATCTACTCCATCACCAACTACTGGGAGTCCCTTAAGCGTGATCGTTTGCTCAGGACTATAATTGTTGTCCCATTGCCAAAGCTTCATGCCTACACCTACATTTACTGGATTTGCTGTTGATGTAAAATCAATCCATCCATCGGTACCGTTATTACCAGTAGTTCCTATTGGCTCACTGTATGTGCCAATATTTGTCCAGTGCGAAGGATGTATCTCTGCGACACCTTGAATCCAAACATCATCACTAATTCCGGCAAGCGTTTGCCCTTTTATTGGGATACCAATGTATCTCCAACCTTCCGGTCCTGATCTCAAACTTCTTTGCCAGACCACTTCACCGTTTATTCTTGAGCCATCGCCCATCTCACCAATTCGTGCAGTATAGCTTGAGGTAGAAACTATCCTGAAATTTTTATCATCACCAGCTCCATCAACATCAATTATTGAGTTGTTGGCCATAGAGAGTGTATTGTGCAAATTGATATCTATCTCTGCCCTGACGCCGGCACTTCCATTATTAGTAACAGTTATATTATAAAAATCTGCGGCTGAAGCTGTGCCATTTATTAACTGAAGGGTATTTCCCGGTGCGTTAAAATTAACCGTACCACTATTACCATTCAATACACCATCAATAGTAAAATCTCCAGAAACACTCAATGTTATGCCGGAGCTGATGGTCAGGTTTCCTCCAGGAGATTGAATATCTACATTATTTACTGTTAGGTCGCTCGACAAAGTAGTAGTCGTAGTTACAATCAAATCGCTTGGGCTTCCGATACTTATTACTCCTGTTGTATCGTCCAGCAATGTGCCACTTTGCGTAATAAGCGTAATAAATTCGCTATTGGTACTATATCGTAAATTAGTCCAGACTACAAACCCACTGGCTAATGCCTGAGTTAATGTTGGTGGAGGACTATCTACTCCAATCGTACCACTTCCTTGCCCCAAGGCAATTGTCACATTGCTACTTTCGTCCAAATCTCTGTTGCCATTGGCATCAACGGCCTCTACGTCCAAAGCAATGTCGGTAAGTTCATTAGGGATAGATAGGGTAAAAGCAGTAATATTTAGTTGTGTAGCGACTACATCTATGGTAAAAATATTAGAAGTCAAGGTTGTTAAGGTGTTATTGAATTGCGAACCAATGGAATAAGTTTCATTCAAATGAGCATTTCCACCAATCTCAAATTCAAGCACTTCATTATCTATAGCTGTATTGGTTAACCATACAGACAATGTGATCTGATCACTTGCTCCATCAGCTACAGTTAATGCTCCGAGAGGGATGTCTAAAACCATGACTGAGCCAACAATTGATGTATTGGAAATTGCTATTGAAGTTGATTGAGAATTGTTGTACAATCTTGCTCCACCAATCACATCCTGCCAAATGGCTACATTTGCTCCTCCGGGATTGAACACTAATCTTGTGACATGTGTAGGTGCACCATCAGCTGTGCCAAGATCGCTTACATTGAAACTAAATACTGCTACAGAATCTCCCGGATTGTCTGCTGTTGAAGAGATGGTCGTTCCGCCAGGCTGAGTTGCGCTGGCAAAATCAGTATCAGCATCGCTGAGAGGCACATCCTCAAGTAAAACTACAGTACTTTGATTTGTGCCATCGTCTAATACAAAATAGACATCATAAATTGTTAATAAGCCTAAACCGGCAACTCTTTCATTAAATGTGCTGTCCGAAACAGTCACATCTACCATTCCACTAGCTTCTGCTGCGGCACCATTTCCATTCTCACCAAGAACTACTTGCGCTGTTGAAGGCGCTGAAATTGATGGATCTTGAACAATAAAATATGCCGTAGTTGCTTCATCAGCATTTATCTGGAGGTCAAAACCATCTACTGCAACGCTATCATATTGCGGGAATGTTGCGGTAAATGATGGTGCTTGAATATCATTGATCGTTCCAAAGAACTCAATATTGTCAATTGCCCAAGTGCCTCCCAAGCCTCCCAAGCCTCCTGATCTATAAGCATAAAGCCTAAATGTTAAAGTATCCTGATCAACAAAATCTACTGGAAGATCTTGGTTTCTATTCCAAACGCCAGTACCTGTTGTTGTACCGGTTTGAGCACCAACAAAATTATCGTCGCTGGTTCTACCTTCCCATCTATCAGGGCCGGTTCCTGATCGCCTGTGATCAAATTCTGCTGAAGTGACATTAAAAGCATATCCGGGATCTGCGATTAATGTTATTTCATAATAACTCCCCACTTCATCAACTGCTCCAGGCCAATTATTTGCACTAAAAGCACCGGAAAGCGGAGATGGAGAAATATTTGATCCCCTTGAAATGACACTTACGGTCATGTTTAGAGGTTGGCTATCAGCAGGGAAAGTTGCTTCATTTCCACTTGCTCCTGTAAAGGTAAATATTGCCATTCGAGGTTCGGATTTTAATACTCCGGTAGAAACCGTTAAAGCAGGGCCACCTCCGTCACTTATTTCGAACTCGGTATCTTCTGCAGTGTCGTATATCAAATCTGTCCATACAACTGTACTGTCAGTAGTTGGCTTGGTTAAGCCTGATGCGGCGCTTAAAGTGCCCACTCCTAAAATATTGGATATTGTCAGCGACTTATCAAGGTCTCTGGTGCCGTTACCATCGATGGCCTCAACTTCGATAGTAAAAACTGCATTGGTAGCAATAGAATTTATCGGCCCTTCTATAATGTTTAAGGATGTAGCGATAACCCTAATTCTATTATCATCGCCAGCACTTGAGCTTTCAGGCCCACCTGCATCGGGATCTGTAAATAATGTACCAGCAGGATTGGCAACAGCTGCGGTTACAGTAAATATTATTTGTTCATTGTCAACTATAAAATCACCGGCCATGTAGGTGACTCGTAGTTCAAAATTGGTTGTTGCCCCATCTGTGGCAACTATTGGAGTTGCTGAAAGATCGATAGTAAAATCAGCAGTTCCTCCATTTACGTTCGTTGGGCTTATCAATGTTGCGCCATCCCAAATAGCAACCGCCCGAATAGCTCGAGAGCCATTTGTTGATATAGAAATGGAAGTCAAATTTGTCGCTAATCCATCAGTTGCACCTCCAACTCCTCCATCTCTCAATGTCATACCAAATACTCCAAGCGAATTACCAAAATTCATAGTCAATGCCGGAGCTTGATAAGTACCATAGGCAACATCTACTGGAGATACATATGTGGCATCGGTGATAATATCAGAAGCATTGGGATTTGCAGATAATTGACTCCCGGTTGCCGGACTTACAGTATTGAATGTAGGACTGACGGAGCTACAATTATATTCATAAATAGCATAGTGATAAGTCGTGTTTGGAATTAATCCGGTAACGGTTACAGCGTTTCCATTACCTTTATAGACCACAAACGAACTACCAAACGCAGCCGCAGGAGTTCCATATGCAGCATCTGCAGTATAATTGGTGCCATCAACAGGTATTTCTGTAACGGCAGATCCCAGCCTGGCAATTACTATTCTTCCCGTACCATTGCCATTGTCCCAGATAAGATCCATGTTATTAATCATGACATTAGAAAATGTCAGACTTGATGCCTGCGTTGCCGGAGTTGCGCATCCGGTTTCAGTAATAGAAACGTTGTCAATTCTCCATTCGGTGGCTGCCCCTGCTGTTGTCCCGCTGGAAGTGTACCTGAATGCAACATATGCTGCAGATGGAATACTTGATAAATCAACCAAGCCTGAAGAAACCCATACTTGCGAATCCTCTACTGGAGGGCCGTAATCTACGCTGGTCCAACTAGCTACATTTGGATTTCCTGTACCTAAATAATCTACAGAATACAGCACTTCCAATCTTGGATGAGTAATGTCTGTACCGCTTGTCCAGGAATCAAAGGTTAATACTTCATTGGATAATGTGCTGAAATCGATAGAAGGCATTATATACCATGCCTCTGAAGCTCCTGATCCGCCCAGGCCATTTACCGAAGCATATCCCAACCCGCACGACCAGTCATTTCCGTTGATTAAAACCGATAACCATCCTGCCGGCGGGCAAGTGGAAAAGTCCTGGAAAAAAGTGCCAATATGAATGTTGGCAGATGTTGCAGTTGTCATAAAAACCTCACCGGAGGCTAATATGGTATAGTCACCATCTGCATCAATCGTGATATCATCGAATGTCGCTACACCCCCAACCGCTACTTTAGTTAAAGTTCCGGAAATGATTCCGGGACCGCTATTTTTACTAATCGAAAGGGTTCCAGTGTAATTGGTGTCTAAGGATAAATCAGGCAAAAGAGCCCTCACTACTATACTGCCAATCACTTGGTTGGTTTGACCTTGGGTAGGCTGACTGGCGATTTCTACACGATCTGCTCCTTGAATTATATCAAATGTATTGGATGTGGCATCTGTCAATATGCCAGAACTTGCTGTAAGCATTCGTCCTGTAGCAGCGACAGTATGCGTTATTGGATCAGTTGACTCAAGCCATGTTGCCAAACCCGCAACAGCCGAAACTCCAATGGGATCTCCTGTCATTGTACCATCAGACGATACATCGACATTGTCGACAAAATCCAGATCTCTGCTTCCATTCACATCCGTAGCCTCAACTGAAATATCTGTGGCCATGGGTGTGTTTGTATTTGCGTCTATGGGTTGCTGGACAAATCTTAATTCTGTAGCATCTACTGTGATGGTGTGTGTGTTTGAGGTAATTACACTAGGAAAACTTGAAGCAAACTCTGAACTATTAGAATAGGTTGAAAATCCAATAGCATCTGTGTCAATTTGAAATTCTAACAGGCCGCCATCAACTATTCCTGTTGTGTTTAAATAAGTCCAAACTCTGAAATTTAACGTTCCACCATCAGGCACGTTCATTTCGTTTGCGGCAAAAGTCAAATCAATGTAGGTATCTGTAATATCAGTACTCAGAATTGTATAAAAACTTCCAATAAAGTCATCAATCCTCATGTTTTGAATTTGAGATGACCAACTCACATTATTATTAGCACCGGGAACAAATCTTATAGTTTGAATTCTTGTATCGAGTCCATCGGCAGTTCCCATATCCGTAATTGTAAACCAAAAGACTTCTGAAGCATCAACTTCAGTAGTATTAAGGGAAGATATATCTATGGCGCCTGACTGAAATCCAATTGAAAGTGCTTCTGTATCAGTATCTGGAACAGGAGGTTCATTCATAGTTATAGATATATCATCAAGAGCTATTTCATCTCTACTTCCACTTCCTGTGTTATCATCCGTTGACCACTTTAAGTAAAAGTCGTTACCGTTTGTAAGAGGAGACCCACTAATGTCAATTGAATAACTTCTTGTGACCATTTGCCATTGTGGTCCAGGGAAAAAAGGTGGAAAGGGAGCAGTTGCAGCTTGAACAGAAGCAAAATCTAAGGATCCAACACTGGTATAAGCTGTATTATCAGGTGAATGAGAAAAATTTAATGAAGTAGATATATTTTGATCATTAAATTCCCAAATTTCATAACTGATATCAATAGTTACAATATCAACCCCAGTATTATTAGTCATCCTTAAAATAATTTCTCCCGGAGTTAAATCAGCTATTGATGCCTGAAAACCAAGTGTAAAATCAGAACTTGCCACTTCAAAACCATAGATTCCTCCATCAGTCTCCCCTCCGGTACTTGTTCCTCTGGCATAGTCACCAGTTGTTCCTGTACCTCCAAATCCTAAATCACCATCAGAAAGACCTGTGGTGGAAAATGCATCAGAATCGAGCATGCCTGAGGAAGGGCTTGGTTGGAAACCTGAGCCTGCAAACTGTCCATTATTTACTCCGGAAACTGTACCGTCAAAGTCTATGGTGAAAGGTGTACCCTCAGTAGTAATTGACAACTGACCATAGGCTTCATTATTGGATAACACCAAAAAAGAAAACACAAAAATCAACAATGAAAAAAAACTATTCCGGGAATGTAAAAATCTATTCATATTTTTTGTTGCTAGATTATTAATCATGGTCATGTGGTAATATTTTAACTTGCATAAAAAAGTACCGTAAAAGTAACTTTTTTATTTAATTTTTCTATCAAAAATAGCTAATCGTTTATAATCAGGTAGGAATTTTGTAAACAAATGTTCTGTACCCAACTTGCATTTCAAGCCAAAAACCAAGAACTTTTTCATTTGTCAAATTAGCATTGTGCATTAGTTATTAAGGCATACTGCAACCATTATTTCATGGCATTTTTATTTCCATAGAAAAATCACTTGAGAAATCATTATTATTTACAGGCATGCTAAACATATTATCCAAAGGCATATTCTATAAGATTATACAGTTTTCAAATGATTTTCATATTAATCGAATTCTAAATTTTTACAGCTAAATAAAAATACTTAGTATTGATGATTGTGCCATAAAATAAAAAGCTGGAGTGATTATAGATTTTTTAAATCAACCCTTTCATTTGCTCGACCGAAAAGACAATCGCTTGCTATTGTCCATAGTGACAGGGATTTATGTCATGCTATTTATGAATTTGTATATCCCTTTCAATGTTGATCAATGGTACAAAAATCCTACGCTTCCATTACCTGTCATTTTATCCAGCTTCGGACTAATCGGTATGGCTGTGCTCATGATAAGCCAATTGTTTATAAAGAAAATATTAAAAATCCGAACAGTTAAAATGTATGGAGTGATACTCTGGTTTTTAGTTGAGTTAATCCTGCTCACAGTTACCATGTATCTTATTTATGGAACCGTCGCCCTGGGAACTGAAGGAGTTTTGAACGAAATTTTCCTCTCATTCAAATACACAGCCCTTGTGATAATAATTCCATATGCAGGCGTACTATTTTATTTGCATGCAACTCAAAAAGGAGAAAATATTGATGGATTGCTTGTGGCAAGTGATCACTTGGTAAACATCCTTGATGAGCATGGGGAATTGCATATGGCTGTTGATCTCGAACAAATATTATTTATGAGATCTGCTGACAATTATGTGAAAGTTTACTTTTTGAAAAATGAAAAAATTCATAAAGAGCTTGTGCGTACATCGCTCAAAAGATTGGAGACGGAACTCAATGAATCTCCCATAAGAAGATGCCATAGATCTTATATGGTTAATATCAATAATATCTCTGTGTCCATGAAAAACAATCAAGGATTGGCGTTGGCGATAAAAAACCTTCCTGACGAGACAATTCCTGTATCGAAGAAGTATAAGCATTTTTTCAATAGGCTATTAAAGAAAAAAGATCAGCAAACCACCTGACAATTTTGCGCATCTTTTATCCCTCATGATGATTTTTCATCCCAATTGACAGATAATTATTATTTGAATTAAATCTTTTCCCGACTATTGTCACATGCAAAATTTTGAAAATGAAGTTTGTTTTAAATATTTATACAATCAATATAATTAAAAAAATATGAGAGGTTTAGTAATCAAAAATGGAATTGCTTTGGCATTAATCTTTGGGTTATTTATTGGAAATGCCTTTACAACTGCAAAAGTCAAGGAAGTTATTGGCACCTGGAACTATGAAGCCCCCGAAGCACCATATGAGTATTCTGTTGGACAATTGATCTTTACATTGAATGGAAGTGCAATTGAAGGCGTAATCAAAATTGGTGATTATGAAATTGATATGAAAAATATAAAAGTTGAAGGTGGCGAAGTTTCATTTGGAGCATATATTGATGGTGAATATGTTTCTACTAAAACTACTATCAAAAAAGGCGTAATGACTGGAAAGACATCCACTTCTGAAGGCACAATAAAAGTTACTGCAGAAAAGGAAAAATAATAAATACACTATTTACATTTTTGTAGATACACCTGTCTGAGCAATTGGGTAGGTTTTTTACCTTTTTTCTAATATGTATTGTGAGGGTTATTGCAAATCGCAGATAGGTGCCGGAATAAATCCGGCAATGCCTTCCCTTGATAATCAATCCCCCGCACTTGCGCCTCGACAATCCCCGCACCTGTTGCGGGGTCTGTCTACAATTATCACAAACCCAGATAACCCAAGCCAAACCAGCGAAAATAACAGCCTTATTCTTCGTACTCATGGATATTTAAGGCCTTTTCTCTTGTAGAGTGCAGGTAGCTGACAGATCCTTAAACAAGTTCAGGGTGACTGTAACAAGCCGGCAATGCCAGCGAACATATTTAAAAATCATTTCAGATCGCAGACAAATCTCTGCCAAATCAACCGTTCGCACAGAATACTCGCATTAACATCTTTACATAGTTTGTTGGCAAGTATGCGCCAAATGGAATTGCCCGGATAGAAATATCTCCACCACTTTCACCCACGCCTTTCAAGTCAACTCAACCGCAACTAATGTCTGTTTATAGTATCTATTGTCTTACAATTTACTTTGACTCCATGCAGTGCCGTTGGGTAATTTGTAATAAATTGAAAAAAAATGTAAAAATGTGTTATAAAGTGGGATAAAGTGGTTGGTATTGTGGCTATAATTAATATCTTTGTTCATATAGAAATGAAAAATTCTTTCGACCAATGTCTCTCTTCACCGGTGAATATGAATGTAAAATAGATGCTAAAGGCCGATTGACCTTGCCGTCTAAGGTGAAGGCAAAACTCCCTGAAGTATCTGGCAACCAGCTTGTATTAAGTCTGGGCTTAGAGCCATGTCTGGTTTTGTACCCTTTAGTTGAATACAGAAAAATTTATTCTCGTATTGCTTCAATGAATGAGTTCAACGAAGAATTCCGGAGGCTACAGCGCAATTTTTTCAGAAGAATATCTGAAGTAGAATTAGACGGTGCGGGCAGGTTGCTCATCCCAAAAACAATGTTGAAATATGCCAAACTGGAAAAAGAGATTATCCTGGTAGGCATGGGAAACAGGATAGAACTATGGGATACTGTCGTCTATGACAAATTCATTATTAATGACAGCTCAGAATTTTCAAAGCTAGCGCAAAAACATTTAACAGAGTGATGTTGACAACCATGACCTACCATAAACCAGTTTTGTTAAAGCAAAGTATTGAGGGATTGCAAATCAATCCTGATGGCATTTATGTCGATCTTACTTTTGGAGGTGGTGGGCATTCCATGGCTATTCTTGAGCATATCAAAGAAGGGCGGCTATTTGCTTTTGATCAGGATGCGGATGCCGCAGAAAATGCAGCACGATTCACCAGTAAGTCATTTAAATTCATAAAGAACAATTTCAGGTTTGCCAATAAATTTTTAAAAATCCATGGAGTAGATCAAGTAGATGGAATTCTGGCAGATTTGGGTGTTTCTTCCTATCAAATAGATACTCCTGAGCGTGGGTTTTCAACAAGGTTTGATGGCGATCTTGATATGCGGATGGACAAAGATTCGTCAAAGAGTGCCAAGCACGTGATCAATAAATACTCACAAGAAGATTTGCATAAAATATTTGGCATGTATGGCGAAGTGCGTAATGCCAAAAGTCTCGCTACCGCCATTGTAAATTTTAGAAATGAAACCCCTATAAAGACCAACGAGGCATTGAAGAAGATACTTGCCAGTTTTGCACCACGAGGCAGGGAATTCAAATATTTTGCCCAGGTATTTCAGGCTTTACGCATTGAGGTTAATAATGAGCTGGAAGTGCTAAAAGAAATGCTTGTCAATTGTACCAAAATACTAAAGCCCGGAGGTCGGTTTGTGGTCCTTTCCTACCACTCATTGGAAGACCGCCTTGTCAAGAATTATTTCAATAAGGGAAAATTTTATGGCGATGTCGATAAAGATGTTTTCGGTAACGAACTAAAGCCATTGCAATCTGTCACCAGGAAACCAATTGTAGCAGATGAATTGGAAATTACCGAAAACAACAGATCAAGAAGCGCAAAAATGAGAATAGCTAAAAAATTGTAAGATGGCGCTAAATACATACAAAATAAAAAAGAGTAAAGGAGAAAAGGCAAGCTTGTTTTCTATGATAGGAAACAAATTCAATCTCAATGCCTTGTTTGCTGGTGGCTTGCCTGCAAAATATATTCCTCATATACTTTTTTTGACAGCTATTGGCATATTCTATATCGGGAATAATCACTGGGCAGAAAAGACAATAAGGAAAATTGACAAAATGCAGGTCGAGGTCGAGGAGTTTCGAACAGATTATACTTCGCTAAAAGCAGACTATATGTTTGCCAGCAAGCAGTCGGAAGTTGCAAGGAAGGTTAAAAAAATCGGATTAGAAGAAAGTTATACACCACCTCATAAAATAGTAATAAAAAAAGGTGAATATTAGGAAGTCCATTATTCTTAGGGTTAGAATTGCATTTCTAATCATCATGGTATTTGCAGTTGCGGTACTAGCCAGAATCTTTATGCTCCAAAATGCCGATGATCGCAAGTGGGCAAAATTGGCTGAAGAGATTGACTTGCAGTACAGGTCAGTTTCTGCTACCCGTGGCAATATCTACAGTGACAATGGCAGCCTTTTGGCAACCTCATTACCATCCTACCGCATTGCATTTGATCCTACTATTGCCAAAAGCGATATTTACAAATCAGGCATTGACTCCCTTGCCAATAAACTGTCCTGGCATTTCAACGATCACAACAAGTCCTATTATAAAAGAAAGATTAATAATGCGAGGCTTGCCGGCAGACAATACCTTATACTAAATAGAAAACTGGTAAAATACCAGGACAAAAAAACCATGGCTAAGTGGCCGATATTTCGGGAAGGAAGATTAAAGGGCGGCGTTATTTTTGAAAAGATTGACAGAAGAGTAAGGCCTTTTTCTTACTTGGGATACAGAACGGTTGGTTTTGTAAATGACAACAATCAAGGCGCAGGAATTGAATATAGTTTCAATAAATACCTGGCTGGTAAAGATGGCAAAGCACTTTACCAGAAAATGGCCGGCGGTAAGTGGAGGCCTCTTCATGATGGATCTGAAATTCATCCTGTAGAAGGTTATGATATCCATACCACCATAAACGTAAATCTTCAGGACGTCACAGAATCGGCACTGCTAAAGGCGTTGGAAGACCATGATGCAGATTATGGATGTGTGGTAGTGATGGAAGTATCTACTGGAGAAATTAAGGCTATTTCCAATCTCACAAAAAACGATAAAAACAATGATTACAGAGAGGTGTTTAACTACGCCGTGCAAGGACTCACAGAACCGGGTTCTACCTTTAAGCTGGCCTCGATGATTGCATTATTGGAAGATTCAAAATTGAAATTGACAGATAGCATTGATACTGGAAAAGGAGCATACAAATTTTATAACCAAACGATGCGAGATCACAAACCTGGCGGTTATGGCATGATTTCCGTAAGTCAGGCATTTGAGTTTTCTTCCAACATTGCTGTTTCAAAAATGATATACAGTCAGTTCGGAAGCGACCCACAGCGGTATGTTGATTATATCAGTTCCTTCGGACTCTCGCAGCCACTGGGTTTTCAAATGATCGGCGAGGGGATTCCAAAAATTAAAAATCCTTCTGACAAATCGTGGAGTGGAATTACGCTGCCCTGGATGTCCATAGGGTATGAAGTAGAAATTACCCCTCTGCAAGTTCTGGCCTTTTACAATGCCATTGCCAATGATGGCAGATTGATACGACCAATCATTGTAAAATCAATCACACAGGCCGACAAGAATATTAATAGTTACGGAAGCCAGACAATAAAGAGAAAAATTTGCTCTACCGAAACGCTGGAGGAAGTGAGGTCCTTGCTGGAAGGTGTTGTAGAAAGGGGTACGGCCCGAAACATAAAAAATAGTTATTATAAAATTGCAGGTAAAACCGGAACTGCACAAAAAATTGTCAATGGAAGATATATCAAAAAATACAATACTTCATTTGTAGGGTATTTTCCGGCAAAGGATCCCCAGTATAGTTGTATAGTAATAATTGATAAACCAAAAGGATTCAGACAATACGGATCAAACGTGGCCGCTCCTGTTTTTAAGGAAATAGCGGATAAGATATATGCACGTGACCTGAAAATGCACACACCATATATTGCCAATAAAAATTCCGATGAGCATGTTTTTCCTGTCATCAGAGCAGGATATAGAGAAGATCTACAAAATATTTGCAATGAGTTTTCGATTCCAAACCAAACTGAAACCGGCGAAGAATGGGTAAAAGCTCAAATCAAAGATAATGCTGTGTTATGGACGACCGATGAAATAGCCCCGGAAGTTATGCCCAATGTTTTGGGTATGACTCTCCGGGATGCTATTTTTCTTCTTGAAAACCAGGGTCTGCGCGTTTCCTACAAAGGCAACGGACGCATCACCGCACAGTCAATTCTGCCTGGGCAGAAATTGCAAAATAAAAGTAGTATCTCACTCACGCTTGGATGATATTACTGACCGACATATTATACAAAGTATCATTGCAGGCCACCTCTGGAGAAATGAATATCTCTATTGGTCATGTGCAATTTGATTCCAGAAAAGTAAAAAAGGGTGATTTATTTGTAGCCGTAAAAGGCACACAGGTAGATGGCCACAAATACATTCAAAAGGCCATAGCAAATGGAGCTTCTGCCATTGTTTGTGAGGAAGAATTTGCGCTGGCGCCAAATATCACTATCGTCAAAACAGAAAATAGTGCAAGGGCGCTTGGTATTATTGCATCCAATTATTATGGAAATCCATCATCAAAGCTAAAGCTTGTTGGTGTTACAGGTACCAATGGAAAAACGACCACAGTCTTTTTGCTTTTCAGCCTGTTCAGAGAATTGGGATATAATGTCGGTTTGCTATCGACCATTCACAATAAAATCAATGACAATATCCTGCCTTCCACTCACACTACCGGAGATGCCTTGCAAATAAATCGGTTGTTGAAAAAAATGGCCGATTCCGGATGCACGCATTGTTTTATGGAAGCAAGCAGCCATGCGATTGACCAAGAGAGAATCTCCGGGCTCAACTACGATGTGGCCGTGTTTACAAATATTAGTCATGATCACCTCGATTATCACCTGACTTTTGATAATTATATCAAGGCGAAAAAGAAACTTTTTGATGACTTAAACCCCGATGCTTTTGCCCTCATCAATGCAGATGATAAAAGAGGTCGCATAATGCTTCAAAACACCAGGGCAATAAAGAATACTTTTGGTGTCAGGTCAATGAGTGACTATAAAGCAAGAATCCTCACCAACTCATTGTTGGGTTTGGAATTGGAAATTGACAGTTTCAAAATTTGGTTTAGTCTGATCGGGGAATTCAACGCCTATAATTTAATTACAGCCTATGGAGTAGCAGTGCTTTTGGGTGAAGATCAGGAACAGGTGTTGGTTACATTATCTTCAATGAAAGCTGTATCTGGCAGATTTGAACGCATCCCTTTAAAAAGCAAAATAATTGCCATTCTGGATTATGCGCATACTCCCGATGCCTTGAATAATGTATTAAAAACCATTGCCGGAATCAGAACAAACAACGAACAAGTGATTACAGTAATTGGGTGTGGGGGAAACAGAGATAAAGAAAAAAGGCCAATTATGGCAGACATTGCCTGTCAATTGAGCAACAGGGTAATTTTCACATCCGACAATCCGAGGGATGAAGAGCCGGAAGCAATAATCAAAGAAATGCAAAAAGGTGTGCGTGCTTCTGATTTTAAAAAGACACTCTCAATTATTGATAGAAAGGAAGCGATAAAGACAGCCCTGGCACTTTCGGAAGGTGAGGATATCATCCTAATTGCAGGGAAAGGCCATGAAACATACCAGGAGATAAAAGGTATCAAAAGCGAATTTAGTGATAAAAAGATACTTCTCGAATTGGAGAAATTAATGTCGAATGATAAATCTGATCAGGAATAAATGTTTTACTACTTATTCACATATCTAAAAGAGGAATTTGACCTTTTCGGCGCTGGAGTATTTCAATATATCTCCTTTCGTGCAGGTATGGCAGCACTATTATCCTTGATTATCACCATCATGTTTGGTAAAAAGCTTATCAATTATTTGTTGAAAAAGCAAGTTGGTGAAAGCATTAGAGATCTGGGACTGGAAGGTCAAATGGAAAAGAAGGGTACCCCGACTATGGGAGGAATTATCATCATTTTGGCCATTATTTTACCTACCATACTCTTTTCTAAAGTAGCCAATATTTATGTGATTCTTATTCTCGTGGCTACCTGTTGGATGGGCATCATTGGCTTTATTGATGATTATATCAAAGTTTTCAAAAAGAATAAAAAAGGGCTAAGAGGTATATTCAAAATAATAGGGCAAGTTGGCCTGGGACTAATTGTTGGGCTTACCCTCTTTTATCATCAGGAAGTAATGGTCAGAGAATTTGATCCGGGTCAGGTTATCGAGAATGGTGTGGCAATGAGCGAACTGACTTATCAGGATGTGAAATCGACCAAGACGACCATTCCATTCATGAAAAATAACGAACTGGATTACAACATATTTACACTTGGATTGGGCGATTGGCTCACCATGCCAATTTATGTGGGATTTGTAATTCTCATCATCATGGCGGTATCAAATGGCGCAAATATTACTGACGGAATTGATGGCCTTGCTGCTGGTACTTCTGCAATCATCGGGCTCACCCTGGCTATGTTGGCATATGTTTCGGGTAACGTCATCTTTTCTGATTACCTCGATATAATGTACATCCCGGGTTCGGGAGAGTTGGTGATATTCTGCGCAGCCTTTGTTGGAGCTTGTGTTGGGTTTTTATGGTATAATGCCTACCCCGCCCAGGTATTTATGGGCGATACAGGAAGCTTGTCACTGGGTGCAGTCATTGCCGTACTTGCGCTCTCCATTCGAAAAGAACTACTTATCCCCATATTATGTGGGATATTCTTGATAGAAAATATATCTGTAATACTACAAGTTTCATATTTCAAATACACAAGAAAAAAATATGGTGAAGGGCGCAGGATTTTTCTGATGGCGCCATTGCATCATCATTATCAGAAAAAGAATTTGCATGAAGCGAAGATCGTTTCACGTTTTTGGACAGTTGGAATTTTACTGGCCATTATCACATTGGCAACATTGAAACTTAGATAGCAGGGACTGAAAATTTTATGAAAAAGAAGATCGTCATATTGGGAGGAGGAGAAAGTGGGGTTGGCGCTGCTGTGTTGGCCAAAGTCAATGGCATGGATGTCTTTCTTTCAGATAATGGCCTTATTGCATCAAAATATAAGCGCGTACTTACGGAGTATAAAATTGATTTCGAAGAAGGACAACATGATACAAACACCGTCTTGTCGGCAGATGAAATTATCAAAAGCCCAGGTATTCCGGATAATGTACTGCTGGTTGAAAAAGCAAAGGAGATTAATATACCTGTAATTTCTGAAATAGAATTTGCACTCAGATATTCTAAAGCCAAAATAATTGGTGTCACCGGAACCAATGGAAAAACAACAACCTCGCTTCTCATATATCATTTATTGAATGAAAGTGGTTTAGATGTTGGCCTTGCAGGCAATATTGGGCACAGCCTTGCCAGACAAGTCGCCGAGGGGGATAGGGCATATTTTGTCGTTGAGTTGAGCAGCTTTCAATTGGATGGCATGTCAAAATCAAAATTGCATGTAGCCATCCTTTTAAATATTTCTCCCGATCATTTGAATAGATACGATGATGATTTTGAAAAATATGTAAGCTCAAAATTTAGAATTGTCAGAAACATGAGAAAGGAAGATTTTTTCATTTATAATGAAAATGATCTGAAAATTTGCGAGCAAATCGACCATTCTAAATCTCATGTTAGTCAACAACCAATTGCATTGAATAAGTCTGATAAATCAATTGCGTATCTGGCTGAGAAAAATTTGATGTTTAAGGGAAAAGAGCATTTGCATAAAATTGCCATTGAGCACCTTCCACTATTTGGCAAGCACAACATGATTAATATTCTTGCCGCAGTCCAGGCAGCAAGTAATATAGGAATCGAATGGACTAAAATATTGTCTGCCCTGAAAACATTCGAAAATGCTCCTCACCGACTTGAGTTCGTAGGAGAAATCAAAGGAGTGAATTTTTTCAACGACTCTAAAGCTACAAATGTCGATGCTGTTTGGTATGCTCTTGAAAGCTTTAACTCCCCCATTGTGCTTATTATTGGCGGCTTAGATAAGGGAAATGACTACTCGAAAATAGACGATCTTGTTTCAAAAAAGGTAAAAGCAATAGTGGCTCTGGGCATTGACAATCAAAAGATAGAATCTCATTTCAAAAATTACAATGATGATGTATCATCGACAGATAGTGTTTTCAATGCTATAGAAATTGCCCTGTCAAAGACATCACCTGGAGACGTGGTATTGCTTTCTCCGGCATGTGCGAGCTTCGATTTATTTAAAAATTATAAGGAGAGAGGCGAGCGTTTTAAGGAAGCATTTTATGCATTGAAAGATAAAACCGAAAGCAACCAATTGATGATATGATAAAAGAATGGGTTGATCGAAATTTGAAAGGAGATCCTGTAATCTGGGTCATTGTACTTGCATTATCAATATTGAGCATATTGGTGGTATATAGTGCAACCGGTACACTGGCCTATAAAAATATGGGTGGAAATACCGAGCACTATCTATTGCGTCATAGCTTTTTGGTAGTCCTGAGCTTGTTTGGCATGTGGGCAGCGCACAAAGTCGATTACCGATATTATGCCAAAATATCCAAGCTGGCACTAATCATATCTGTGCCCTTGCTTATTTTTTCCTGGCAATTTGGAACAAACCTAAATGAAGCATCGAGATGGATAACCATACCGTTAATCAATAAAACCTTTCAGCCATCTGATCTGGCAAAATTGGCACTTATCACACAATTGGCAAGTATGCTGGCACTGAGACAGCAAAATATTGATGATTTTAAGAAATCACTTATTTCTATTTTGCTTTGGTGCGGGCTCATCTGTGGCCTTATCGCCATGACAGATTTATCTTCAGCCGGGTTGTTGCTATTCACGTGCATGATTTTACTTTTTATCGGTCGGGTGCCAATAAAGTATTTGGCAATGTTATCTGTTGTAGGACTTATTGCGGGAACAATAGCATTTTCTTTTGGCCAACGTCGCGAAACAGCAATCAGCAGAATCCAGGATTTTGTCAATCCTGAAGAGATTCCTTTCCAGGCCAGGCAATCTTATATCGCCATTGCCACGGGTGGAATATCAGGAAAAGGACCAGGTAATAGCATTAGAAGAAACTTCCTTCCCCATTCTTATTCAGATTTCATCTTTGCCATCATTGTCGAAGAGTATGGCATTATAGGAGCCTTTATTGTAATTGCATTATATCTGGGTTTGTTATATAGAGGTTTGCTCACGGCAACAAAAAGCGAGCGTGCATTTGGCGGTCTTCTCTCTGCGGGCCTTAGTCTGGCGCTGGTGCTGCAGGCAATGGTAAATATTGGCGTGGCGGTCGGACTTTTACCGATCACAGGATTGCCATTGCCTCTGGTCAGCATGGGAGGAACATCATTGCTTTTTACAGGGATTTCACTAGGAATTATACTCAGTGTGAGTCGAGGTGAGATTGATGAATTCAGCGCCAAGAAATCAAATAATTTTAGAAATGTAGCTAAGGCGGCAATATAAATTTTGATCGAAAGAAAAAAACCATATCGAGTGATAATTAGTGGCGGAGGCACCGGAGGACATATTTATCCTGCTATCGCCATTGCCAATAAAATGAAGGAGTTGCTTCCGGAAACCAAATTTCTATTTGTTGGAGCCCGAGGTAAAATGGAAATGAAAAAAGTGCCTGAGGCAGGATATGAGATTGTTGGACTTTGGATAAGCGGACTTCAAAGAAAGCTTACGCTAAAAAATCTATTGTTCCCCATCAAATTGCTGAGTAGCATGATTAAAACCAGGAAAATTATTCGAGAGTTCCGCCCGGATGTGGTGATTGGTGTAGGTGGATATGCAAGTGGGCCTACATTACAAACAGCAAATAAAAAGGGGATTCCTACTTTATTGCAAGAGCAAAATTCCTACGCAGGACTCACCAATAAAATGTTGGCGCGTAAGGCTAAAAAAATCTGTGTTGCTTACGAAAAAATGGACAAATTTTTTCCGAAAGAGAAAATTGTACTCACTGGAAATCCTGTAAGAAATGACATCATAGATATTGATCACAAAAGAGATAAGGCAATAAAATTTTTCGGACTTGATCCTGAAAAGCATACGCTGTTTGCTTTTGGAGGAAGCCTGGGTGCGAGAACACTAAATGAAAGTTTGTATTCCAAACTGCAGGAATTGATGGATGCAGATGTGCAGGTAATTTGGCAAATCGGATCTTTTTATATCAATGAGTTTACCGAAAAATTGAAGGGAATTAAATTAAAAAACATAAAATATTTTGAATTTCTGAAAGAGATGGACCTGGCTTATGCGGCTGCAGATGTAGTGATCTCCAGAGCAGGGGCGCTTTCTATTTCAGAGATTTGTCTTGCTGGAAAGCCAGCCATTTTTGTGCCTTCGCCAAATGTGTCAGAAGATCATCAGACAAAAAATGCCATGGCTTTGGTCAATGCAAAAGCTGCATTAATTGTAAGCAACAAAGACGCTGTGATCAACCTGATTCCGGAAGCACTTAAGTTATTGTTTAACGAAAACCAGAGAAAAATACTTTCAACAAATATCAGGCATTTGGCAAAGCCACATGCAGCAGAAAATATTGTAAAAGAAATAATTGGTATAGCAAGTTGAGCATCGAGGACAAACATATCGTTTATTTTTTGGGGATTGGCGGCATAGGCATGAGCGCCATGGCAAGGTGGTTTTTGCACATTGGCAAGCAGGTTTATGGCTATGATAAAACAGAAACTTCCCTTACAAGAGCACTTTCTTCTGAAGGCGCACATATTCATTATGATGATAGCATTTCATCAATTCCCGATGAGATACTCAAGTCCGGCGAAGATGTACTTGTTGTGTTTACTCCAGCAATTCCAAAAAACCATATAGTATATAATTATTTAATAGAACAAAATTTCACAATCCTAAAACGATCGGAAGTTTTGGGCTTAATTACTCAAGAACAATATGCTGTGGCTGTGGCAGGAACTCATGGAAAAACAACGACTTCTTCCATGATCGCGCATATCCTGAAAACAGCTGCCAAATCGAGCGTAGCATTAATTGGTGGAATTCTCCAGGGGTATGAATCAAATTTGATTTTGGAAGGTGAATATAATTCTAAAACCATTGCAGTATTGGAGGCCGATGAATTTGACAGGTCATTCTTGAGGTTGTCGCCAGATATCGCAGTTGTCACTTCTGCAGATGCCGACCACCTTGATGTCTATGGAGCACACGATGAAATGAAATCTTCATTCAAACAATTCATTAGCAAAGTCAAACCAAATGGTCATGTTTTTATAAATGAAATGTTAAGCTCCTGGTTGATTAATGAACAGCCGGAAGTAAGCAGTCACTCTTATGGACTGAAAAATGGTGAGAGCAAAGCTGCAAATATTCACATTTCGGGGACCGATTTTATTTTTGACTTTCTTGGGGAGGCGGGTACAATTGAAAATATAATATTACCTACTCCGGGATATCATAATGTAGAAAATGCTGTTGCAGCTATTTCAGTTGCCCTACAGTTGGGTATTGACCAGGATAGTATTAAAGTTGCGTTGAGCTCATTTCAGGGAATAAAAAGGCGGTTTGAATACCACATCAAAGAAGACAGATTAGTATATATTGATGATTATGCTCACCATCCCACAGAATTACAAGCTTTTTTAGGATCGGTAAAAAGTATATATCCCAACAAAAAAATTACGGCCATCTTCCAGCCTCACTTATTTACGCGAACACGAGATTTCACTGATGAATTTGCAGCAAGTCTCGATATGGCTGACGAGGTTGTACTTATGGATATCTATCCTGCTCGTGAATTGCCAATTGAAGGAGTTACATCAAAAATCATATTGGATAAAATGAACAATATGAATAAAAGCATAGTGGATGATGATGCACTATTGGATAAAATATCTAAGATGGAAGTTGAGGTGTTAGTGACTATTGGTGCAGGTAATATCGATAGGTTTGTTGAACCCATTAAAGAAATATTGAAATCGAGATCATGAATTTGAGATTAAATAAAATATGGAACATTAGCCAGGTAGTATTCATTGTCGTACTGATTTTTGGGTCGATTGGGTTTGTAGAAAAGCAATACAATCAAAGGATATGTACTGCCATTAAGGTGGATATAAATAATCAATTTGAAAATTACTTTATTAATGAAGTAGATGTGATTGACCTGATTACAGATGGCGGATCTCAGCGCATTATTGGAGCATCTTTTGAAGACCTGGATCTGAAGGCAATGGAATATGAATTGTTGAAAACAAAATTTATCAGGGAGGTAGAAGTTTATAAAGATCTTGAAGGTAATCTCATGATCAGTATTGATCAAAGCAGGCCCATTGCCCGCATGATGAGTCGAAAAATGGCCGACAGATACATAAGCAGCAAAGGGGAGGTTTTGCCACTTTCTAAAAGATATACAGCGCGGGTAGTTTTGATTGATGGCGCTTTTGCAAATGATACAAATCTGTATGATTTGAATGCATCTGAAACCGGAAGAAATTTATTGGGTTTGCTAAGATTTATAGAAAATGAAAAATTCTGGAAAGCACAAATCGCCCAGATGAATATAGACAAGAAAGGCAATATAAAGATGTACACTCAGGTGAGCAAACAGGTAATTGAGTTTGGCAAGCCGGTTGACATTGAGGAAAAATTCAGAAAGCTGAAGATTTTCTACAAAGATATATTACCGGCCAAAGGCTGGAATAGTTATGAAAAAGTAAGTGTAAAATTTAAAGATCAAATAGTTTGCGAATAACTTATAATTATGGAAAATGATAAAATAGTCGTCGGCCTGGACATTGGAACCACAAAAATTTGCGCTATCGTAGGACGCAAAAATGAGTATGGCAAACTTGAAGTACTGGGAATGGGAATGGCGGTATCTGACGGAGTGATCCGGGGTATCGTATCAAACATTGATAAGACCATTTTCGCTATCGAAAAAGCCGTTGAAGAAGCAGAAGCTCAATCGGGAATCAACATCAGGGTTACAAATGTTGGCATAGCTGGTCAACATATCAGGAGCTCGATTCAGCATGGAAGTATCATGCGAAATTCATCGGAAGATGAAATCACCATTGAGGACATCAATCGGATAACAAACGACATGTACAAAATCGTAATTCCTCCGGGAAGTGAGATTATACATGTGATGCCACAAGATTATTATGTTGATTATGAAGACGGAATCAAAGATCCGGTTGGCATGTCGGGGGTAAGGCTCGAAGCCGATTTTCATGTGATTACCGCACAAACAAATGCCATCAACAACATTAACAAATGTGTGAAAAGAGCAGGATTGGAGATTGACAATCTAATTCTTGAACCACTGGCATCAAGTCTTTCGGTGCTCAGCGATGAAGAAAAAGAAGCTGGTGTGTGCCTAGTTGATATTGGCGGCGGCACAACAGATATTGCAATTTTTCATGAAAATATAATTAGGCATACAGCGGTGATACCGCTTGGTGGAAATATTATCACGCAAGATATCAAGCAAGGTTGCCTTGTGATGTCACATCAGGCAGAACGATTAAAAACCAAATTTGGAAAAGCCATTGCCGAAGAGGCAAGCCCCAACGAGATTGTTTCTATTCCCGGGCTCAGAGACAGGGCGCCAAAAGAAATTTCCCTTAAAAATCTTTCTCACATTATTGAAGCAAGAATGGAGGAAATTATCGAGCTGATTCATACAGAAATAATTACTTCCGGATTTCAAAACAAGCTTGCGGGAGGTATAGTGATTACTGGTGGAGGATCGCAACTACAGGGCTTAAAACAACTATTTGAATATATGACCGGGATGGATGCCAGAATTGGCTACCCCAATGAACACCTTGGAAGGAGCAAGGTAGAAGCTGTAAAAACTCCAATGTATGCTACTGCAGTTGGTCTTGTGCTTTCAGGATTCAGGGCACTTGACGAAAGAGAAAATCGGTATATGGAAAAAACAGAAGTTTTCAATAATAAAAAAACACAACGCGATGGAGGGGGAGACTTTTTCAGGAAAATTATCGACAAGACCAAGGGCTTGTTGATAGATGATATTGACAATAAAGAAGATTATTAACAAAAATTGAATTACAGGAACTAAACATTTTAGTCATGACTGATAACACATATTCATTCGACATCCCAAAGCACCTAAGGTCCATTATTAAGGTAATTGGAGTAGGTGGCGGAGGAAGTAATGCCGTCAATCACATGTACAGCCAGGGAATCAGAGATGTAGAATTTGTCGTTTGCAACACAGATTCGCAAGCATTGCTCTCAAGCCCTATTCCAAATAAGCTTCAGTTGGGTATCCACCTTACAGAAGGTCTTGGTGCAGGAGCCAATCCCGAACAAGGAAAAAATGCTGCACTCGAAAGCAAAGAAGAAATTCGCACACTTTTGAGCGATGATACCAAAATGGTATTTATCACTGCCGGAATGGGCGGTGGAACAGGAACAGGTGCAGCCCCGGTCATTGCAAGAGTTGCAAGAGAATTGGGCATACTTACCGTTGGCATTGTCACTGCCCCATTTGGCTTTGAGGGTAAAAAGAAAATGAAGCAGGCAGAAGCCGGAATCAAGGAGCTGAAAGATAATTGTGATACTGTGTTGGTTATTCTCAATGATAAATTGAGAGAGATTTATGGAAATCTCCCCATAAGAAACGCTTTTGCGCAGGCAGATAATGTGCTGACCACTGCAGCAAAAGGTATCGCAGAAATCATCACCGTGCCCGGCTATGTAAATGTCGATTTTGAAGATGTAAAAACTGTAATGCAAAATTCTGGTTCTGCTGTGATGGGATCTTCAACAACTGATGGAGAAAATAGAGCCCTAAGAGCTGCCGAAGAAGCCTTGGCTTCTCCATTGCTCAATGAGAAAGATATACTTGGAGCACAAAAAGTACTCTTGTCAATAATTTCTGGCGAAGAGGCAGAGTTACAGATGGATGAACTTTCAGAAATTACGGACTACATCTCTGAAATGGCTGGTGAAGAAGCCGAAGTGATCTTTGGCCATGGAATCGATCCTGACATTGGCGAAAGCATAAGGGTAACAGTATTAGCTACGGGGTTCGACCATCTTCCTGAGAAATTAAAGATGAACAAACCAACAGTTGTTCATCTTTTAACTGATGAGATAGTAGAAAAGCCGGATGAGCAAATTGATACTTTTGAATCTGCACCTGAACCTGACCAGGAAGTTGAGCAACTACCAATTTCAAGCCCTGTGCAACCTGAGCTTTTTGATAATGTCAGACAATATACTTTCGAAAAACCTGTGATGCCCAAAGAGCAAAAGGAGCAATATAGCAGGCATACTGTTGGGCTGGACGATGACTTGTTGGATAAAATAGATGAAGAGCAAATTGTTGAACCAGTTGCTAAAGAGGCTGTTAGAAATAGGATGGATACTAAAAGGTATGACCTTGAGCAACAATCTAAAGAGCGTGTTGAGAAACTCAAAGGACTAAAACATATGCATAACGATCGGGATGAAAGTTTTAGAGATAAATGGGACACACCGGCATATATCAGGAGAAATATTGATTTGCAGAATGTGCCACATTCTTCAGAGCAGAATGTTTCCAGATACAATTTGAATGACGATAATCAAATTGTTGGTAACAATAAATTTTTACATGATAATGTAGATTAGTAGGGATACTAAATATTTAAAAAGTAAAAAATAACCCACTTCGCATTTAGTGAAGTGGGTTATTTTTTTTGGTTGCTACTAAAACTCAATAAGCTTTGCCGCTTGCTTTTCTATTTTTGAAAGATAAGTTTGATCTGTCACTTTATTGTCTGTTAATAATTTACCAATACTTGGCAGTCTTAATTTATATGCGAGCACATTTGTACCGCAATAATTAAGAATATCTGTAAAATGACTTAGTGCAAGTCCGGCTCCTGTGTCGCCAGCTGATATCCCGATCAATGCACATTTTTTATCCGTCAGAGAAGCACGGTCCAGACCATCAACAAAAGCCTTTAATACCCCAGGAAAAGAGCCGTTGTATTCAGGAATAACGAAAATAAATTTTTCGGATTGATTCATGAGTAGTCTGGCCTCGTTGAATTTCTCGTTTTTACCGGCATTTTCATAAAGTGCTGACTGGATAAAATCAGTAGGCAAATCAAATAAATTGATGACGGTGCATTCCGTACCCTTCTCTTTAAGTATGTCTGCATATTGGGTAGCAATGTGCTGTGAAACAGAATCCTTTCTATTGGTTCCGGCTATAATTGTAATCATTGGAATAATTGTTTAACCTTTTCAGTTCAAATATTGGACGTATTGCATTGATTAGAAAAAATTGAAAAATCTTTGCAAATGCCCATGTAAAATTAAGTTTTTCCAATGGTTATATTCTCAATATAGAGGGCAAAATGAGGAATGTTAATTTATACGTCTTTTGTATTATAATATCCAAATAGTAATAAATCATGAAAGCAATACCATAGCTATTCCTGAAAGTATAATTAAGATACTGGCAATGTTTATTATTATTTGAAGTCGTGGATTCCCAATAAAGTTTATTTTTTTTAGAAAGATAAAAAAAACGCATCCGATACTTAGCGTGAGGATATAAAACCACCATAAATTATCTGCGTGCAAAAAATTCTTTCCATTGCCGAAACCAAGCACCAAACCAAAGAGGAGAATAAAGTATTTTTTGAATGCATTTCTTGTCTTTTTTGCGTAAATCAAAAAAATACCTGCTAGTATCACCCCTAGTCCATTCAACAAGAAAATGGGAAGATCAATGTGTATTAAAACCCCAGTGAATATCCCGATAGCTAAAACAACAAAAAAATTCGATCTCAATATATTCCCTTTGGCATCATCACTATAAGCCAACATACCTAATGCAATAAAAGGTATTAATTTAGCCAGAAAAAATATAGGTATATATGTATCAATATAGTTTCTTTCCAGACTTGGAGTTATGGTATGTGCAGAAATTTCAGCCGAGGTACATATGGCAAATATGAATAGGAAACGGATTAGTAGAAATTTTAACTTCATTTTCTAAAAATATATTTACTCTTTATTTTATCAAAGTAATCCTTGAACTTCACTTTGTCGGGTATTTCTTTGAAGTTGTTGCAATAAATAAACATCTCTGCCCTTGGATTTTCAAGGGTAGAGATATTTGTATTTAATTTTTCGAAACTATCCCGGTCTCCGGCCAAAACCGAATGACTAAAATACTTGATAAAGCAAATTTATCTGCCATTCAAAAAAGACTCAATGACAATTGATCCTTGAGGTTTTTTTAGAGGGTATTTTGGCTATTCGGTTAAGCGTTGAGTTTTCGTGTTTTTAATTCGTTTTTAGCGTTGGAGTGAAAGCTCTTTATAACCAAAGGTATGAGATTGTAATGTGCTTGAACTTTGTGTTGGCACTTTTTATATTGTTTTTAATCCTAGCTCTTTCAAAAATTTATTATGCTCCTTCGTTTTTTCATCAATACGTTCATTAATTGAAGTCAAACTCTTATTCACTTCTTTTAAATCAATCTGCACTTCATCTTCTGCTGTACTCACATACCTAGAAATATTCAAATTGTAAACATTTTTTTCAATCTCACCCATTGAAACTCTACGAGCATAACGTTCTATTTTCTCTGGACGATTTTTGTAAGTCTCTATTATATGCTGGATATCATTAGGCCCTCCATTTTCACTTTCCCTTAACTCATTTTGCCTTTTTTCTTTTTTGTAGTGCTCACTTGCATTGATGAATAAGACATCCTCTAGCTTTTTACATTTCTTTAGTACCAGTATGCAAACAGGAATTCCAGTAGAATAGAATAGGTTAGAAGGCAACCCAATTACTGTATCAATGTGATTGTCTTGTAAAAGCTTGGTTCTGATGCGTTCTTCTGCACCACCACGGAATAATACACCATGAGGCAATATGATGGCCATTGTACCTTCATTACTTAGAAAATGGAAGCCATGCAATAAGAAAGCAAAGTCAGCTGCTGATTTTGGGGCTAATCCATAGCTTTTGAATCTAAAGTCCTCTGCTAAAGTATCGTTTGGTTCCCAACGCAAACTGAATGGCGGATTAGCAACTATGGCATCAAATTCCGTTTTCTTAGATGGATTCATCTCATTTAAAACATCCCATTGATTTTTTAAAGTGTCTCCATGAAATATTTCAAACTCAGTGTCTTTCATGCCGTGCAAAAGCATGTTCATTCTTGCCAGGTTGTAGGTAGTAACATTGTTCTCTTGTCCGTAGATTTTGCCAATAGTTCCGTCTTCCTTATTAATGCGCTTTCGAACATTTAGTAGCAAAGAACCCGAGCCACAAGCGAAATCCAACACCTTATCCAGTTTGCTTTTCTTTCCTGTGCTTGGATTTTGACTGTCTAAGGTTACAATTTCAGAAAGAATGGTAGAGATTTGCTGAGGCGTATAAAACTCACCTGCCTTTTTACCTGAACCTGCTGCGAATTTCCCAATCAAATATTCATAGGCATCACCTAAGGTGTCTGTATCGGAAGAAAAATCGGCAATGCCTTCTGCAATTTTTTGGATGATGGTGCAAAGTTTATCATTACGTTCTTTTGGCGTTTTGCCCAATTTGTCAGAGTTCAGATTGATCTCTGAAAACAAGCCATGAAATGTATCGTCAAAAGATTTGTTTTCAATGTAGCGAAAACCATCTTCCAGCGTTTCTAATAACTCTCCTTTTTGGGTGCGAGCTAATTCGGTAATATTGCTCCATAAATGTTGCGGTTTGATTACATAATGCACTTTTTTCCGCATCTGTTTTTCAAACTCAACAATGTCCTCTTGGTTTTTCTTGTACCAGATTTCCAAAGGTGGTGGAACAACAAAGTCTGGTCTAACATCCTGACTTGGACTTTTAGGGTAATCTCTACCCAATTCCTTTTTTGCTGATTCTTCGTAATTGTGCGATAAGTAGCGTAAAAACAAAAACGAGAGCATATAGTCACGGAACGAATCCGCATTCATGGCTCCACGAAGATCATTTGCTATATCCCAAAGGGCTTTTCCTAATTTATCTTGTTCTTTTTGTGTCATCTATTTCAATAATTTTTTGTTTTCTACTTCAAGCAATATCTTCATCTGTTGGATAGCAATTTGATTCAATTTAATCAGCCGTTCTTTTTGTGGCATTTTTTCATTGATAAAAACCGAGTTCAGGTTTTCCATATTAGCCAGACAAATCAATTCATGCATAGTGGCGTAATCACGCATATTGCCTTTCAAATCTGGATTCGTCTTTCTCCAATGCATGGCAGTAATACCAAACAATGCCACATTCAACACATCTGCTTCTGATGCATAAACTAGGGAAGTTTGGACAGGAGTTAATGCTTCCGGTATAAGGTTTTGTTTGATAGCATCCGTATGGATGTGGTAATTGAGTTTGGCAAGTTCCCGCTTGGCCGACCAACCTAATTGTTTTTGTTCCTCTTCTTTAAGGCGTTGAAATTCTTTTATTAAATAGAACTTAAACTCGGCACTTAGCCAAGAGGCAAACTCAAAGGCAATATCTCTATGGGCAAAAGTGCCACCATAGCGCCCTGTTTTAGAAACAATACCTTTAGCATTGGTTGTTTTAATCCACCTTTTTGGTGTTAAAGAAAAGCTGTTTGAACCCGAAAGGTTTTTAATTCCATCGAATTCGATGGAATTAAAAACGGGATTATTGAAAATTTCCCAAAGCCCCATAAACTCAATGGTACTTCTGTTTCGCATCCAGTTTTGCAAAATATAGTCACTGCGTTCAGGATCCCGATAGCGGGCAATATCGGTTAAACTGATAAATTCATCTTCCTTGTCGGTATAAACAAGAATCTCGGTTCCCTCTACATTAATCTTTTTATTTTTTGCCATATCAGTTTTTTTATTATTTCTAAACCCATCGAATTCGATGGATTTAAAGTGGTCGAATTCCACCCCTTTACACCCATTTATATTATCCTGCATTATCTTATTCATCTCAAAAAATCATGTTCGGACAACTGGAAACAAGCCTTGCATCAAGCCCTTTTTATGTTGCTGCAATTGCTCAATTTGCTCTGTTTGTGCAGTGATTAGTTCATCTACTTCCGAAAGGCAGGAAGCTATTTTTTGCTGCTCAGAGCTTTTTACATTAGGGTGATATATAGAAATGTTTTTTATAATTTCTCCACTTAAATTTTGTTGACCACCTTGATTACTAATTGATCGAATCTCCTTATATCGAGCAGCTAAATTTTGAAATACAAAATTAATGTTCATATCTTTTTTCAATGTAATAGCTGCACATGCCTGATTAATAGTAGCATCTAAACCTAGTATAGCAACTTTCCCTCTGGTTTTTTCTTGTCCGTACATTGCCATTAATATTGTACCCTTTGGGAAAATTTTAGTAGACGAGTTTTCTAATCCTAATGGTGTAATGAATTCATTTACATTTTTTATTTCATTAAAATCAATCAATGTTGTTGAAACCCATGGGATGTTGCCATTCCAATAATCTTTTTTTGCTCGACTTGGTGTGCCACCTGACGAAATAGCAGCCACTTCATTTAATTTCGAAGAAACCCACGCTCCATCCTTCTCAAACTCCGAAAAGCGATAGTTCGGTACTTTCTGCCCCTCTTGTGGGAAAAGGTTTTGCATCAAGCCCTTTTTGTGGTCTTTGAGGGCGTCCAACTTATCGCTGTGGGCGGCTATCAACTCATCTAATGAAGAAAGGCAGGATGCGATTTTTTGTTGTTCTTTTTGATTTTCAGGGTAATAAATTTTTATGTCAGAAATCCTACTCTTTGAGATTCCTAGGACTTTAGCTCCTTGTGATTCTCTCTTTATTTGAGTTCTTATGCTATTTGATTTAAATAAATAACCACCAAACCCAACAATAAGATTTGGCTCAATTTGTCTTACCAAAAAAGTGTGTAACCCAGCTAGTAATTGTTCATTATTTAAGTTCACAATCTCAATGCTTTTGCCTACATCATCCATATCTTCAGAAGCATCTGCAAAAACAATATCTCCCTCAGCACAATAGTTGTCTTGATCTATTCTGCTAATTGAAACTTCTGAGTTTATGTATGGTACGCTTTCCTTTGTAATATCAAAAAGTGTCAGGAATTTAGTGTGTATATCACCATAATGAATGTTCTTTACTGTTCCTTTTTTATAGTTTAATTTATCTCTGGAAAAAGAGTTTGTAATCTTAAATGAATACACTTCACTTAGAGGTGTTATTGTCCACCCACCGTCTATTGCAAACTTGGGAAACCGCAACTCTGGTATTAATTTTTTATTACGAATCATTACCGACATACTTTAATTTTTCTAAAATAGCAACAGATGCCAAGTTCAACTTGGAAAAAGCGAACCATTTTTTGCCTAAGTCTTTTAAACTTGCACCAAAATGATAGATTTCTTTATTGTCGATTATTAAAAAGCGGTCGTGAGCCTCTTTAAACCGCTTTATTTTTACTGGTGCATATTGTTGGTTGTATTTTGCAATATCCAATTTTAGTTGGTTAGAAATGTTTTTGGTATAAATTGTAAAAGCAACTTCTTTTTTTCGTTTGGTAAAATGCGTTAAAACCGTATCGTCAATATAATTATCAATTAAAACAATTTCTTTTTTTGCACTTCTTATTAAATCCGAAACAAAGGAATAGGCATCAAATACCTGCCCGTTAAAAAACACACCCTGATTAGGAATTTCTGAAGATTGAATTTGTAAAGAAATGGTATCTACTTTTTCTATGAGATGTTCCACACTATTTTCAATTCGGTTCATCCGTTGGTTTAGGGCATATCCCTTCAATAAATAATCTCTCAATACGTTGGTAGCCCATATTCTGAACTGCGTGCCTTGTTTTGATTTTACCCGATACCCTACCGAAATAATAACATCTAAATTGTAGTGTTCTATCTGCCGTTCAACTGTTCTTCCGCCCTCATTTTGAACTGTCGCAAAATTTGCGACAGTTGAATATTTTTGAAGTTCACCCTCTGCAAATACGTTATTGATGTGCTTACCAATTGTTTTTACATCTCTACCAAATAGCAATGACAATTGTTGGCGATTCAACCAAACTGTATCCTCTTTTAACCTAACTTCTATGCGTTCAGGCAGTTCGTTGGATTGATATAAGACTATTTCGTTACTCATAAGCTACTAATCCTGAAATTGTCTGAACATGATTTATAAGATGTGCAAGATTCACAAGATGGTTTTAGTTTCGTCATGTTATTTATCTTGTTTATCTTTCAATCCTGTTATAGACTTCAGTTTCTTATTAAATACACGATGATATTGTAATCTTTCCGCTCCAAAATTGATGAGTAAGCCGTCAGCAACGTTATAAGCTTCACAATAATTGATGGCTTGTGCCTTATGAACACCTTCCAATTTCTCAATCGCTTTTATTTCCACCATTACTTTGTCTTCTACAAAGAAATCTACCCTTCGAGTACCAACATCATGGCCTTTATAATCCAAGGGCATCTCTAATTCTCTTTGGTGGTCAATTCTATTCAGGTTAAATTCAATGCTTAAAGCACGTTGATAGACCACTTCCTGAAAACCCTGCCTGCCGCCAGGCAGGCATTCCCCATTTGATTGTGTACTTCCATGGCACATCCAATTATTTTATGAGTTAGTTTATTTATTTCTTCAGTAGTCATCTTAATTTATCTTTTCATCTATTAATTGTCTGAACATGATTTATAAGATGTGCAAGATGCACAAGATGGTTTTAGCTTCTTTATGTTATTTATCTTGTCTATCATATTTATCTTAAAAATCCTGTTCAAGACTATTCATAAGCCGCCAATCCACTGATCTCTCTACCTTGTGCCAACTTCTTCAACTGAGGCACCAAGTCATTCATTAAAGCGGTTTCGGCTTTACTGCGTTGTTTCCATCCCAATTCTAAAGGTTCCATCAAGTCGGTGAGTTTTTCCCCGTCAAAAATCATACGGCTCATAATCTGCTCTACAAAGCTTTTTAAGTCTACCGTTTGTAAGCCGTGATCATTTGCAATTTTAGCGAGTTCTTTGTCGTACTTTTCTACTTTAAAAGTTTCAAAATTTTGTTTAAGCTCTTCTACGGTTTGTCCCACAGTCCAATCCACTTGATTAATATAGTCTGTTAAGTCTTCCTCTTCATCCATGAGGTTGGAGTTAGACTTTAGCAAACTAATCACCTGAGATTTGGTCATTTTTTGCTTGGATGGCTTTTGCTGTGTGCTATCGGCAATCAGACTTATGATGTAATCGTAATCAATCACCGCAGAGGCAAAGAGTACAAACTCAAAATCCAGTTGCTGGATGTCTTCGGGTGCATCATCACCCTTGTCTTGTTGTATTTTTCTTAATTCTTTTGCTTTTTCTATGTAGGAACTTCTAAACTCTTGCAATTTGTCTTTTGGCAGAATGGCTTCAATAGACTCTTCCTGCTCTTCGTCTAATTCGGTGTATTGGTCTAGCTGGGTTTTGAGTCGCTGTACTTCCTTAAAGTTTTTTATAAAGGCAATTTTGGCGGCATCACCACGCAGGTTATATACTTCCTGCGGTTCGTTTACCAAATTGTGTTCTTGCATAAAATCGCCCAAGGCTTCCACTGCTTTTTGGTAATCCTCAATTACCACAGGAGCTGGGTCAACCATCCAAATTTCTTTGGCTTTATTTTATCATCATCTTCGCCTGAAAAGAGCGTGATGGCCTGATTTACGACTTCTTGCTGCGAACGGAAATCCAGAATATTTCCGTAAGGCTTAGTATCGTTCAGCACCCTATTGGTACGAGAAAATGCCTGAATCAGACCGTGGTATTTCAAGTTCTTATCTACGTACAGTGTGTTCAAAAATTTAGAATCAAAACCTGTAAGTAGCATATCCACCACAATTGTTATGTCAATCTTGTTTTTATGCGGATAATCTTTATTGCTGAATTTTTGGTCTTTGATGCGTCTTTGTACATCCTGATAGTAGATATCAAAATTGTTGATGTCGTGATTAGTTCCAAACTGCTTGTTGTAATCTGAAATAATCTCTTTTAAAGCTTTTTTCTTCTCTTCCGGATTTTGTTTGTTGTCTTCTTTCTCGTTTATTAGATCCTCTTGCAGTTGTTTGATGTCTGCCTCATTTTTCTGGCTTTGCTGATCTCCTTCTTTTGCAATAAGTTGTGCCGGTGGGGAGAATACCGTGGCAATGTTCAGCGGAACATATTGGGGATCATTTATTTGCTTTTTCTTTTGAAGTTCTTTAAAAAGTCGATAGTATTCAATAGCATTATTGATAGAAGCCGTTGCGAATACTGCATTGAATTTTCGTTGGTTGGTGGCTGCATTATGTTTGTCAATAATTGCTTCTGCAACAGCTTGTTGTGCAATGGCATCGCCTGGTTTTGGGTTTACAGTACCATCACCCTTAAAGTAGTCGATATGAAATTTTAAGACGTTCTTATCCTCTATGGCATGTGTAATGGTATATTTTGGTAGTTCATGTTGAAAAATGCTTTGAGTGGTTTTGAGCGTTTTCTCTTCTCCATTAACTTCATGATAAGTTGCATTTTCTTCGAAGATGGGTGTGCCCGTAAAACCGAAAAGTTGAGCATTGGGGAAGAACTCTTTAATTGCTTGATGATTTTCTCCAAACTGTGAACGGTGGCACTCATCAAAGATGAAAACCATACGTTTTTTTAATGGCTCTAAACGCTCTTTATAGTTGCGCCTATTGGTGCCGTCTAGTGCCAAACCTAATTTTTGAATAGTTGTTACAATTACCTTGTCTGCATAATCAGTAGAGAGTAATCGTCTTACCAAAGTTTCGGTATTGGTGTTTTCTTCTACACTGCCTTCCTGAAATTTATTGAATTCTTCACGGGTTTGTCGGTCAAGGTCTTTACGATCCACGACAAACAAACACTTTTCAATATCCGGATTGTCTTTAAGCAAAGTGGAAGCTTTAAAAGAAGTTAGGGTTTTACCACTACCCGTAGTGTGCCAGATGTAACCATTTCCACGATTATCATTTATACAATCAACAATTGCTTTAACTGCATAAATCTGATATGGACGCATCACAAGCATTTTTTGTTCACTCTCAACTAGTACCATGTATTTGCTTATCATTTCACCTAAAGTACATTTGGATAAGAATTTTTCAGTGAACGGTTCAAGGTGGGTTATTTTCTTATTGCTTTCATCTGCCAGTTGGTAAATGGGTAAAAACTGCTCGTCTGCATTGAATTGAAAATGTTGATTCTTATTATTGGCAAAGTAGAAGGTATTACTACGATTGCTCACAATAAACAACTGCATAAAGCACATTAGAGAGTTAGCATAACCATTGCCAGGTTCATTTTTGTAATCCACAATTTGCTGCATGGCTTTCCGAGGAGAAATATCCAATTTCTTCAATTCAATTTGAACCACAGGCAAACCATTAATTAGTAGAATTACATCATAGCGTTGGTTGCTGTTTTCTGTGTTGATTTTTAATTGACTGATGACTTCAAAATCATTTTTACACCAGTCTTTAATATTTACCAAAGTGTAATGAAGTGGTGTTCCATCTTCTCGTTGGAAATACTGTCTTTCACGGAGTAGTTTTGAGGCAGCAAAAACATCTGGTTCAATGATTTCTTCACGCAAGCGTAAAAATTCATTGTCTGAAAGTCGAACACGGTTCAATGCTTCAAACTTGGTTTTGAAGTTTTGTTCTAGTGTTCTTCGATCAACAATGTCAGAGCGATAGATGTATTTCAACTCTGTCAGCTGCTTTATTAGGTTTGCTTCTATTTGTGCTTCTTTAGTCATTGAGTTTTTTCTTTCAATTTCTCCATTATTTCACCTAGTAGTTCTTCAAAATCGCCTGTTTCTTCACGGATCATGCTCCCCATCATTTCCTTGTAATCAGACTTGAAACTGTCCAGATGTTCTTTTGGAGGAACAATGTTGAGCGATTCCAATGTAAGTGTATCATAGTCTGTTGTTTTCATTGGTGTCAATACTTTTCTGTGCGCAATGATACTTTTGAAAAGTTCTTGATCCTCCAAAGCTAATTTTCCAAAATCTGTTTCCAAAATCTGTCCAATATCATAGAAATGCCTGGACATTCTAAAGTACCTGATTTTCTCTTTTGGTTTCTCAAATTCTTCATGTAGTAGAATGAGTTTCTCCAAAAAGGTCTTTTGAGGATTGGTTGCATTCACAACAAATTCTTGTTCTGCGAAATCAGTTTCAGGATAATGTTCATCAATCATTGATTTGATAGCAACTTCTTGATTGGGTTCAATTAATGACCTTGCACTAAGCTCTATCAACACTCTTTTTGGTAAATATGGCAGGTCATCAAATAGCGATTGATAATTCACCGTAATGATTTCAGGGTCTTGATCAGATACCTGTGTATTTTCTACCATCAGTTCAAACAAATCTTTATCAATTCCATATTCTACCAATTGTTTTTGAAGAAATTCGGATAAATCAGTAGAAACAAATGTGTGACAAGCTCTTCTCAATTTTCGGATTTGTCCTTTCGATAAATCTCCTTCAAACCCTAAATATTTCCTGTCAATACCTAAGTCAATATCTTCTGAAAATCGTTGAATCAAATTAAAAGCTTTGCTTAATGAAGTTCCACCTTTGAATATTAAATGATTGGCTAAATCGGAAGTGAATATCATTCGCAGCATTAGTGTCACCCAAGCATCTTTTTCAACAGCTTGTGGTGGTAGATTTATTTTTACGGCAATTTGGGTAAACAACTCTATCTGGTACTCTTTTGGTAATGTTAGCCAGTTGTTCATTTACGTAATATTATTTTTTGTATCCAAACGGGTGCATTTTTTAAATTTTGATAGATGAGTTCTCGCTCACCACTTTGGTCAATTATCGTCTGTATTTTATCAATTTGTTCTTGTTGCACATTCTTTTCTCCAATAGCCTTTAATGCTTGAATAATTAGATTAGTCAATCGATGTTCAATACTTAGGTTTTTTGGATTTGTCTTTTTAAACTGAATAGTCTGGTTTCCTACTTTTATGTTTCTAGCTGAGCCATCTGTTAAGAACACTACCTTCACAGGAATCTGTGTTGATAAACCCAATAAATTCAGAGCAGTTGACCCAGTTGCTATTATTCTTGCTTTATCACGCTTGGCAATAGCTTTTGCAATTTGTTCAGCATGAGGGTAGATGATACCTAATCGCTCATGTTTTTTAGGTAAAAAGTATATTCCTTTTGCAATGCGTTTAATGCTATCATCTTTTGTTAGGCGCTGCAAAGACTTACGTACAGCCTCATAATTATCTAATTCAGTAAAGTCAGCGATAAAGAATATTTCGCATTTATTAACCTTCTTTTTTATGGCTGCTAAATTTAACATTGTCCCAAAAGTAGTAAATAAATGGGACTATTAGATTGGTTTAGGTGTCTTATTTGTCCCGAAAATGAAATAAATTTGGGACAAATATTTTTCTATAGTATGAAACTTTAAATGGGGTAGGTGGCGGTGGGGTAGTGAAAGCTCTTTCTATATTGTGAGGTACGAGAAAATTAAATATGCTAGAACGTGCGGTGATTTATGCGGTTGCAACATGAAACACAACGTAGGGCTATGATAAATATGTAGCTTATCCCCACTGTATTTTTCTCAATCTAATAAGTTTTTGATCTTATTGAAAGAACTCGTGGCTACATGTGTATAAATCTCTGTCATTTTATGGGAATTATGCCCTAACAATACCTGGATATTTCGTAAGTCTGTACCATTATCCAATAGATGATTTACAAATTAATGTCTGAGCATATGAGGTGTTACTTGCTTTATCATTCTTGTCATGGACAAAGACTTATCATTGTCACACATATTCAGAGAACCTGCGAAAGGGGCTAAAACTTCCTTAGAACAGCGAAACCTAAACCAAATTTTCTTGGAAATCCGTTAATGGTTTCAGGTCTGAGAAATGGGTGCAAGTTAAAAATGTAATTATCTGTTCTGTAATTAAGTCCAATGGCCAATTCAACGTTTCCATCAAGACTTATTTCATAATTAGCTTTGGTCCAGAGATTGTTAGCTGCCTGACTTGGTACATTCACAAGCTTTACATCATATGTTAGTGGATAAATCATGATAATGTTAAAAGAAACATAAGGTTGAAATTTTGACCCTTTTAGGATATTATATCTGACCCCTATGGGCATTTCAATATTATTCCATTTTGCTTCATACTTATAAGAATAAATGATAGTTATATTTGGTGGGATAGTTATATCTATATCTGTTGGCCCGCTATTGTAGGTATCAACATAGGCAGTGACATAAGAATAGTATAGTCCGTAGGTAATCGAAAACCTTTTTTGCGCCATAAACAATCCCTGATAGCCTATTGTATAGCCTATGGAGAAATGGCTATCTTTAAAATAGTTTCCTGTATTTTCGTTTATCCACATATTTTTTTGGCTGGAACTCCAATCCGTTGAGGCAAAAATACCTCCAAAATGCTGTGCAATTATGGCATGGCTCAGACAAAAACAAATACTAAAAAAGAATAGCTTCTTGATTTTCATTTTGCAGTAATTGGTGTCTGTATTAAATAATTTAAACTAATTTAATATAAAGACACCGGTAACGGAAGTTTGGTTGATGTGATTTTTGCTATTCAAAATTTTTTCATGTTAGGGATATTTTCTGGAATTGGAAAAAGTATAATTAAAGTCATAAAAGAAAACCGAATCTCTCCGGCTTTCTTTTAACAGTCCCTAGTGCCTATTTCCTTGCAGCCACAAACCTCGAAGACTCAACCAACCTGATAAACTCACTTCGATAGCCTTCTTCATCTTCTCCTTTGGCTTCCTTGGCCAATTTGATAACAAAAGGAGTATCTATGCCTTGCACAAATTCCGATGATCTAAGTATCATGCCAAACCCGGCTACCGCTGCCGACCATCTGAAATTGTCAGAGGTGTTTTCCCAACTCTTGTTTTTATCCATAACCGGAGTAGTGATCAGTTTGCTTTTGTTTCCATCTTGGGCTTTATATCGCAATTTCAAAGTCATCAATTCCTTTGTGTCGGACGACGGCGACAGCGCCTCATTTTTTTGGTATTTCAGCGGGTCAATAGATTTCACAAATTCACTTTCTACCCCTACCGGAATAATCTCGTACAATGCAGTCACGGTATGCCCGCTGCCTAATTCTCCCGCATCTTTTTTGTCATTGTTGAAATCTTCATTTTTCAGTTTGCGGTTTTCATACCCAATCAGCCTGTAGGCCTGAACTTTGGCTGGATTGAATTCGATCTGAAGCTTTACGTCTTTGGCAATAGTAAATAGAGTACCACCAAACTCATTTACAAATACTTTTTTAGCTTCTTGCAGGTTATCGATATAGGCATAATTTCCATTGCCTTTGTCAGCGATGATTTCCATTTTATCATCTTTGTAGTTACCCATACCAAATCCGACAACGGTAAGAAACACGCCCTGATTTCGCTTTTTTTCAATCAATCGCTCCATCTCGGCATTGCTGGATGCCCCGATGTTAAAATCACCATCAGTGGCCAGAATAATACGGTTGTTGCCTTCTTCGATAAAATTCTCCAAAGCGACCTCATATGCAAGTTTTATTCCTGCTCCTCCGGCGGTAGATCCTCCAGCAGTCAGGCGGTCAAGGGCATTCATAATTTTTTCTTTCTTGCTCCCTGGTGTGGAAGGGAGAACTAATCCGGCTGCGCCTGCATATACAACGATGGCTACTCTGTCTTTGTCACGCATTTCTTCCACCAACATTTTAAATGCTGATTTCAGCAAGGGAAGTTTGTTTACATCCTGCATCGAACCGGATACATCTATCAGAAATACGAGGTTTGAGGGAGGTAAATTGTCTGTCGGTATCTTCTTGCCCTGCAAGCCAATATGTACCAATTTGTGTTCCTCATTCCATGGACAAGAGGCGATTTCTGTGTTGACAGAAAACGGATTGTCTCCTTTGGGTTGGGGATATTCATAATTGAAATAGTTGATCATCTCTTCAATGCGCACAGCATCCACAGGAGGCTTTTGGCCGTTGTTCAGAAATCTGCGCATATTGGCATACGAAGCGACATCCACATCGATAGAGAAGGTGGACAACGGATTGTTGGTGGCTTTTAAAAACTCATTTTCATGAATGGTCGAGTAGCCTTCTGTATTAAATAGTGGAGTATTAAAATCCTCAATTTCGTATTCAACCATTGGCGCATAGTCCATTTCCATCATTACTCTGGCTTCACTTTTATTTCTCCGGTTAAATGTCTTTTTTGTGCCATATCCGCTAACAACAACTTCCTGCAGAGCGGTTACATCGGCAGTCATCGTAAAGTCAATTATACGTTTTGAACCTACGGTTACTTCTTCAGTAATATATCCTACGGAAGTGAACACCAAAATAGATTTTTCATTTTTTACAGTAATTTTGTATTCCCCATTTACGTCGCTAACGACTCCATTTGATGTTCCTTTTTCAACGATATTTACGCCGGGGTTGGGAGACCCATCGTCTCCGCTTAGTACTGTTCCACTTACATTGATTTCTTTTACATCCGCAAATCTGCTTGCTGATAGTAAAATTACGATTAGAAATAATGAGATCTTTTTCATGATGATAATATTTAAATTGACATTTATTTTTCAATAGGATGCAGTGCTTACTTGTATTCCATAAATATTTTTTAGAATTTTTACTTTTTCCAAGTTTCATAACTTATGTGTATAAAAATATTTTCACATGTTTTCAATATTTAAAAGAGAACAGAATCAGGAATCGGATGAATGGCTCATGGCTAAATTCAAATCGACCGGAGATTTGGAATACCTTGGGAGGCTTTTTGAAAAATATATGCATTTGGTTTATGGAGTATGCATGAAGTATTTAAAAGATCGTGAGGAGAGCCAGGATGCGACGATGCAGATTTTTGAGAAGCTTATGGTAGAACTGCCAAAAAGAGATATTGATAATTTTAAACCCTGGCTCCATGTGATTACAAAAAATCATTGCCTGATGCAGTTGAGGTCTATGAAAGTAAAATCAGCTCAGCAAGAGAAAATGTTAGTTGATGAGGCGGTTTTTATGGAAAGTAGCCATGAATTGCATCATAATGATGAACAGGTTTTAGAATATGATTTGGAGGGGCTTAAAAATTGTATTGAACAATTAAAAGTTGAACAAAAAGAATGTGTCAAGTTGTTTTACATCAAAGAAAAGTGTTATCAGGAAATATCGGATGAATTGAATTTTGATTTGAAAAAGGTAAAAAGTTTTATTCAAAACGGGAAACGTAACTTAAAAATCTGCATGGAAATAAATGGATAAGGGGAAAAGCCATATTATCAATTCAAAAGATTACCAAAGATATCTGCATGGCCAGATGACGTCCGAAGAACGCCATGACTTTGAGAGAACATTGTTAGACAATGAATTTGAACAGGAGGCTTTTGAAGGCCTTTCGCAATTGACGACTGGAGAAATAGATAAAGACTTAACTGCACTTAAAAAGCAACTTGCCAATAAAACAAAAAAGAGAGATTCGGGCAATTATTGGAAAATAGCAGCCTCACTTTTACTATTAGGCTTATTTTCATTTATCACGTATTTTTTAATTGAATCAAGTGATCCCGCTGAGATTGTACAAACAAAAAAAGTGACTCCGGTAGCAGAAACAGATGAGACACAAAAAAATGTGGAGGATTCTCCAAATACTTCAGAAATGGATAGCGACCGAATCGTTGCCTACCGGCGAGACTTGGAAAAGACAAAAAAACCACCTCAGGAATTAAGTCATCAACCTGGGCTTGAAGAACAGGCATCAGGGGTTCTATTGGCAGATGAAGTTGTTGAGGAGGAAAAGGAAGATAAGGTTTTGGATTTGGACATGGAAATAGTTGAATCGATTGATTTGTCGGTTTTATCTTTGGCCAAAGAAGAACAATTTGATGAGGAATCAAAAAAGCGGGGAAAAGATATAGTAGCAGAAAATGCATTTGCACCGGCTTCGGTTTTGAGAAAAAATTCTGTAAACAAACGGAAAAGTATGGTAGCAGGAAATGCAAATATGCGAACGATTACAGGAACCATAATGTCTGCGGAAAATGATGAGGTAATCCCAGGTGTAAATATAATTGTCAATGAAACCGGTACCGGAGTCATCTCAAATATTGATGGGCATTACTCCATTGAGGTGCCAAAAGATGAA
>CAZDRA010000006.1:0-40557 GCA_964507705.1 uncultured Roseivirgaceae bacterium
AGATTTATCTTTGCCAATTCATCAGCAAGATCAACTCGATTTGCAAAATATGCTTAATATTCTTGAAGATGAAATCATTCCTGCATACTATGAAAATAAAGAAAAATGGGTTTCTATTATGAAAAGCAGTATGCAGGATGTTGTGCCTTATTTCGATTCTGATAGAATGGCATATCAGTATTATGAGAAGTTATATAATTATAAAAAAATTGAATAATTATCATTTTGCCAAAATGATGATAAAGCGATACACATTTTAATATTAAAACTAAAGGTGAATATTCATCGTTGTCTGTTTATTCAAAGTTTAATCGTTATTATATTCTAAAAAAGAATTAACTTTGGGGTTCACTATACTAAGGGGAGAATTATATGACGCATGGACATAGTTTTCATATTCCTGTTATGGGGACAGGTTTTACAATTGACACACCTGTAAAAGTAGCCCAATATGGAATTTCATCTGCCATTTCATTGGTTGATGATATACTTATCGAAAAGATGAGAGAATTTCATTGCAAAAAATTCGATATTCCATTCCAGGAAATTTCAAATAAAATTGAAGATTTTAGAGCAAAAAGAATTACGGCTTATTTAAATCTGATAGATGAAGTTGTAAAAAGCAAGTTTGAAGAGCTTAAAAATTCATTCAACCAAAAGAGTGGTGATTTGGAGAAGTACATAGAAATGCTTCCTGACGTATCTGAAATCAAGCAGAAATTAAATCATTTTATCCAGCAAAACAACTTAAAGGATCTTCAAAACTGGGTGCAATCACACCTGCCAATTGGTTCGATAGATGTAAACATTATGACCAAATTGGATGGCGAAAACTATAAAGGAAAAGAAAAACTCCCCCAAGAACACAATGATGCTCATGCGTCTCTCAGGGGGTTTGCAAATAGTAACCTAAGTTCAGGGTTGGTTCTTTCTGCCGGAATGAACCCTCGGCTTTATAGCTATATTGAGAATTTCGAAGATTTCTATCCCAACGAAAACGGAGTATTGTCCAAGAAAATAATACTGAAAGTTAGTGATTACAGGTCTGCTTTGATCCAGGGAAAGTTTCTGGCTAAAAAAGGAATATGGATTTCAGAATATAGATTAGAGTCTGGATTGAATTGTGGTGGCCATGCTTTTGCTACTGATGGATATTTGATGGGTCCAATATTGGAGGAATTCAAAACAAACAGAGTAGAGCTAAAGGAAACAGTCCATGATATTTTAGTTGCGGCATTGGAAGCAAAAGGGAAACCAGTTCCTTCTCGACCAATGGAAATGTTGATCACGGCCCAGGGCGGTGTAGGCACTTTTGAAGAGCACAATTTTCTTATGGACTACTATGACGTTGACTCTGTAGGATGGGGCACTCCATTTTTACTTGTTCCGGAAGTGACCAATGTTGATAATTATACACTTGGCTTACTTGCTGATGCCAAAGAAGATGATTTGCATTTAAGTGGTATTTCACCATTAGGGGTCCCTTTCAACAGTTTGAGAGGCAATACCAAAGACATTGAAAAACAAGGTCTTATTGATAAAAATAGGCCTGGCAGTTCATGCCCAAAAAAATACATAGAGATCAATAAGGAATATGGAGAAAAGGCAATTTGCGTTGCTTCACGACAATATCAGTTTCTGAAATTAAAAGAGCTGAAAACACTTCATGCAGAAGATGATGAAAAATATCAGGAAGAGTTTGCCAAAGTCGTAGAGAAATCATGCATTTGTGCCGGCTTGGGAACAAGCGCATTAATTAAGCATAAAATGGAAGATAAGAAAGATGGGCCAGGCGTATCTATTTGTCCAGGGCCAAATTTGGCCTATTACTCCAGGAAGGTGTCTTTAAAAGAGATGGTAAGTCATATTTATGGAAAAACAAATGTTATTGAGCGAATAGATCGACCTCACATATTTATCAAAGAGCTCAACTTATATGTTGACTATTTAAAAAATAAAATGGAAGAGATGGCTAAGCCATTGACTGTAAAAAACGAAAAATATTTAAATAAATTCCATGGAAACCTTTTGGAAGGAATTGAATATTACAAAGAATTATTTAATAAGACAGCGGTACATTTTCAGGACAAAAAGGTTCACCTAATAAAATCTTTAGATCAGTTTAAGGATGAATTAAATAAATTGAAACTCAAAGTTGTAGGAGTATTGCAGTAGAAAAAAGCAGGATATATTATAAAGTTGGGCCTACATTATTCCTTGGAATAATGTAGGCTTTTTCATTTCCATTTTCAAAATAATAATTTACGGTGATTGAGACCATCTTAAAAAGTCTTAGATATAAGTTTTTATTTAATAATAAAGTAAACAAAGCAAATGAAAGAAGCACTAATTAAAACAAACAAGGGAGATATGAAGGTAGAATTCTTCGAAAAAGATGCCCCTAAAACAGTAGAGAATTTTACTAAACTTGCAAAAGATGGGTACTATGATGGACTCACCTGGCACAGAGTAATTCCTAATTTTGTAATTCAAGGAGGTTGCCCAGAGGGTAATGGGTCAGGCGGACCTGGTTACTCAATTGACTGTGAATTAGACGGTGATAACCAATATCATGATAGAGGAGTATTATCAATGGCTCATGCCGGGAGAAATACAGGTGGATCACAGTTCTTTGTTTGTCATGGAAGAGAAAATACTCAGCATTTGGATAAGAATCATACCGTGTTTGGTAAAGTCGTTGAAGGCTTGGAAGTAATTGATGCCATACAGGAAGGTGATTCAATTGACAAAATTGAAGTTACAGAGTCATAAGAAAAGGATTATTTTCAAATAGGCATCTTGGTTTTGAGATGCCTATTTTTATGGAATTTTATAGAGTTATATCATTATTTTTAATTCCGGCTTTCTATCAGGGTTATCTTTCATAGATCCCATGCCTTCCAATTTTAAATATACTTGTGGAGAATATGTATATTCTTTATAAACTCTTTCCCCAACTGGCATCACAACCTCTCTTTTGTTATTATGAAAATTATCTACTGATGATGATACGGGATATAAGTTAATTGTGTCAGAATCGGAAGGTCTTAGCATTGGCATAATCTCATTCAAGGGTGTAGAAATCCTAAAGAATTTTCTTCTTAGAAGGAATAATTACTGGGGTTCGCTGAGTGTAACCCTGTAAACGTTGACTGGCATGAGTTGTGATAATTGAAAAAGATTCTATGCATTTATTGTCGCTATTTGTCCAAATGTCCCAAATTCCTGCAAAAGACATGATCCGATGCTTTGAGCTGTACACAACAAAAGAAACCTTTTTATTATTGGTCAACCTTGCCCAAATAAAATAGCAATTTGCAAGAACAAGACATCTTCTTCGCCTAATCGGGATACGATAGGCATGGTTTTTTACAATATTCTTGGCAAGTGCATTAATATTGTGAAATTTCAAATTGGGCTCTCGTGCCCAATAGGGGACCAATCCCCAATGAGATGACACAATTTTATCATCCTCCCCAGATCTAATTACTGGTAATTCTAAGCCAAAATGAGCATTGTAAAATTTTCTATGGGTACATCCTGAAACTCCGCGTCCAGGGCAGTTGCACTTGACACAATGGTATATCTTGTACACATCCTCGATAACAATTAAGGACGCAAAATTAGATATAAATAAACTAATTTAATTAGTTTATTTACTAACTATATTAGTGAATATTATTATTTCGATTTTGTTTTACCCGTCCAATTATCTGTTCTGAATGGAGACGCCGGCAACCCATTTTTGTTGTATAGGTTGCCATCGGTATTGATCGACCACCCGTACCTGACAGCAACGGGATTTTTTACCTTTTCACTTGACACAAAAACCTCACCGCCAACAATTATAGCTTTGGCCCAATAAAATTTTTTATCTTTCCCTGCTATTTGAAAGCTGTTTAATTTTTCGCCTTTCATATTCAATCCACTACCAACATGATCGAATGATACTTCTATTTCATTGCCATTAATCTCCATCGAATTATATATTGGTCCTGAAAAAACAATATCTTGATTGTAAGCAATTTTTTTGGCTGCCAATGCTAACCTCAAACCTACATCTTGTTTGTTCCTTGGATGAATGTCAAACATTTCACCAATGTCAATTGTCACCGCCATACCAGTGTTAGGTAAACGTAAGGCCATAATTTGAGCTTCTCTTAATTCAGCCCAATCATCCTCCTGAGGTTCTTCTGGAATATCCATGTAGTTTGCCAATTGCACAAATAAAAATGGAAAATAATCAAGACCCCATCGCACTCGCCAATCTTCAATCATTGATTGAAATAAGGCTCTGTATTGATATGCACGACTAGCATTACTTTCGCCCTGATACCAAATAACTCCTTTCATACCATATGGTATAATCGGACTCAGCATTCCATTGTATAAGCTTGCTGGATAATTCTGATAACCAATCACTTTTGGAAATTCTGGCTCTAATCCGGTTTGGTACTTCCACGGTCCGGCAAGATCTTCTAATACCGCACCATTGGGGGCATAGAGTTTCATTCTTTCTTCAGGCCCTTCAAAATTTGGAATTGCCCAGAAATGCAATAATCTAACAGCAATCACATTTTTACCAGATTTTACCAAATTGGCAGGAACAGTATACTCTGTAAAATTCGGAGAAGTGGTAGTGCCGAGCTTTACCTCGTTGAAGTATACGGTCGCATTGTAAGAAATTCTACCGAGATCAAATCGAAGTTCCTTATTTTTATATTCTTTCGGCAACTCAATTATCTTTCTCATCCATACAATTCCCTCTAACTTTTCATCCCAATTTGGCACGATAACAACTGGCCAATCATTGGAATTATAGTTGATTTTGTGGACACCTTGTTCTAATCCCTTGAATGAATTTTTGATGATGTCTGATTTTTTATTTGACCTTTCGGTGTTTGCTGAAATATCATCTTCCCAATTTGGACCATCCTCCAATTCAACTATGCGTGCTTTAAAATCTGGCAATGATTTCAAAATTTCAGCACTGGCCCAGGCCTCTGCTGGAGTTCCTCCCCAATTGCAGTTGATCAGGCCGATGGGAACATCAATATCTTCATGCAGTTTTCTGCCAAAAAAATAGGCAACCGCAGAAAAACTTTTCGCCACTTCGGGAGTACACACATCCCATTGGCCGCCATCTAAATCTTCCTTTGGATATTTTCCAACTCTTTTGGGTACGTAAAAAAGCCGGATATCCGGGTAATTGGCATCCTTTACTTCCTCCTCTGCATTGTTGGCATTTTCAAGCCTCCATGCCATATTTGATTGTCCCGAGGCGATCCAAACATCCCCAAACATTACTCCGCTAAATTTCACTTCATTTTCGCCATTTACCTTGAGCTCATAAGGTCCGCCTGCAATGAACTCCGGAAGGTATATCAACCATTTACCATCCGCTGATGCCTGGGTAGATGATGACAATCCGTTTATCTCAACAACTATTTTTTCTCCAGGGTTGGCAGTTCCCCAAATGGGTGCGTTGATGCCACGTTGCAATACCATATTGTCTGAAAATATTCCGGCAACTTTTACTGCAGAGAGTAAATTTAGGCTTGTAACCAGGGAAACAATTACAAGCAGGATCAAATGTAAAAATTGAAGCTTTTTCATAATTAACAAGGGTGTTTTTTTTGAAATGGTTTGTATTTAATTTTTTCTGGACAAAATTATTGCACTAAACAATCTAATAGAAAACTACATCGCAATCAGGATTTGCAAGTTTAAATTCCTCCACTTTCTTTGGAGAAATCTTATTGTTATAGCATTTGAGCACCTTCAGGTTTTGCAAGCCAACCAGTGCTTTTATTTGTTTAATCTTAGTTTTAGAAAACTCCAGTACTTCCAAATTTTTAAGCTCAGTTACAGGAGAAAGATCCTTAACATTGGTACCTGAAAATTTCAGCTCCCGCAGTTCAATTAAAGACCTTAGTGGTTTCAAACCAGAAATTTGAGTATTGTCTAGATCAAGCACTCTAAGTTGCTTAAGATTGGAAATGGCTTCAATATCTGAAATAGGATTTCTTGGGCAATGAAGCTCTTCTATCTTATTCAAACTCACCAATGGATACAAGGATGAAATTCTGCTGTCTTTAAAAGTGAGTGATTTTAATCGAACAAATTCAGGAATAGGGTCTAAATTGTCAAGCAATATATTTCTTATATCCAATGAGGTTTTGCTTGTTAACTTATGTAGTTGTTCAGTGGTAGGTCTCCTTGGTAAATTATTTGATTCCTTAAATATATTTTGCCATTCATCATCAAGGTTTCCCCACCAGGTTCTTAATTTATCTGACTTATATACAACAATGGAACTGTCTTCCTCGAAATTAAGTCCTAAAAAATCATCGTCAGTAACTGGCGTATGTTCAAAATAAGCTACCCTAAATTTTCCGATCTGATTTAATGTTGTAATATTTTTTACCTGAGTATTGTTGAAAACTAAGGTATCAATATTATGCATTTCTTGTAACGGAGAAATATCCTCTATCCCAGTCGAATCAAAATTAATAACTTGAAGATTTGCCAAGTCTTTTATTGGAGAAATATCAATTACCTGAGACTTCATGCCTTTTAAAATCAGAAGAGATATTGAAGATTGTAAGGGGCTTAGATCTGATATGGAAGTTTCAGAAAAATTTAGAGATTTGAGCAATGGCATAAATTTCAAAGGCTCTAAATCAGAGATATCTTCATTTCCATGTATATCAATTAATCTTATTTTTAATATATCATGCAATTGTTCCTTGGAAATAGAATCTGTTAGTTGAAGTTTTTTATTGATAACATCCTTCCATGAGGCATCCATATTATCCCAATAATCCAATAATTCTTCTGACATGAAAATGATGCCTACATCTTGTTTTACTTCACTTAATTCTATAAAATCTGCTAACTCAATATTTGTATTGTCAGCATAAATATATTTTAGATTTTCCAGATTTTTTAATGCCATCAGATTATCAACTTCTGTATCATTGAAATTGATTTCTTGTAAATTTTCTAAGCCCTCAACAGGTGTGAGGTCATTTACTTTGGTCTGGGTAAATATTAAAGTTTTTAGATTATTTAGATCTGAAATAGGATCAAGGTCAATAACAGAAGTATTAGAAAAATTCAAGCATTCGAGTGATTTCAAAAATTCAATCGAGTCAAGGCTGACAAGGTTTGTACTGGCACAATTCAGTTCCCTCAGATTTTTTAAATTATCAACAGTAGGAAGGCTATTAATTACGGTTTGTTCCAAATGAAATATTTCGAGCTTTTCAAAATTTTCTATCACCATAATGCTGCTGATTGGAGTATTGTTGATGTATAACTCCCTTAAAGATTTGGAATATTTTAAAGGGTCTAAGTTTTCGACTTTTGTATTGGAACAGTCTAAAAACTCCAGTGTTGTTAAATTCCTAATTGGAAACAGATCCGTAATGTCAGATGAGGAAATATCAAGTTTCCGAAGTGTTTTTAGCTGGTCAAGTGGTTTGAGGTCAGTAATAATTGTACTTCCCGAAAGGTTGATCTCTTCTTTTGCAGCTGCAATTTTTACAAAATCTATAATTTTAATGCTATCAGTGTACTGCTGATCGTCCACTATATAGGTTGTATCAGAAAACTCACTTACCTCATTTAGTCTCAGACCTTCCTTTATTTCTATTTCTACGCCAAGCAATGTTTTCCACTCTTCATTTAATCCTGCCCACCAATAAGTCAATTCTTCATTTCTACTCAATTTGGTAGTGTAAATGCTCGCTATCTTTATATCTTTATTTTCCTCATCAACATTTACCTCAATAAATCTTTCCTGATCAGAATCTATACTGTCATTATCAATTGTGATCCCTTTGAGGTTTCTCATCAATTTAACTATAAAAAACAGTTGCCCTTCGTGATTAATATCGCTGGTGAGATCAACTATATTAAGTTCAAATTTCACTTGTTTAAAAAAGAAATCTACATCTTTCAGATATGCTTGCACACTTTTGTTGGTGACTACGTCGCGATGTTCATCAAGGTCATCTTCAATTTGTACATTATTATCTTTGAAAATTTTCAAATAACTTTCATTGATAATCACATCTTTGTCTTTTACAGAATATGATGGATCACCCAATACATTTAAAGAAAACTGGAGAAATGAAATCATTTGCCTTACCTGACCTTCATATTCTTCCGAACTTTCTTTTTCAGTTTTATCCTGGCAAAAGCCTACTGAAGTACCTACAAGTAGAGTGAGCAAAACTAAAAAAGTATATTTGAGCATTTTCATATCAATTCTCATAATATATGTATTTGAGAAGCATGTCTTTTTGATCTTCTGGTATTTTGGAAAGATTTGAGATTAACCATCCGGTGTTATATCCTGAGCGATTAAATTCCTTTATCTGAAAATACCAGTTATTTAGCTGAAAAAAGTGAAATGATACTTTCTCGACAGTTTCAAAAATTAAATTTCCTTTTTTAAGTTCATATAGAAATAAAGTTTTAAAATCTGGTTTGAATTCATCTTCAAAATAATATTCTACGGTTTCCGGCTCATTAAATACTTTTATCAGATTCATAAAATCAAGCTCATGGCTCATTGGGTGCAGGAACTTTGTTAAGGCAGTAGAATCTGTATAGAAAAGTTTAGAAAATGGATAAAAATATACATTATTAATTACCCACTTTATTCCAAGGTTCTCTTTTTCTAATTCCAGAAAAAGAACAACAGTGCGCGTTTGTCCTTTGTAGGTAAATTTTGTATCAACTTCTGCAAACCACCGGGCACCATAATAATCAAGAAAAGACGCATTGTCCTCATCGGTCATTTCATCAATAAAATCCTCTTTTAGTCTGTTGGAAATATTTTGATCTTGGCGATCAAAAAGCATTTTTATATAATTTGACCTTATGGTTTTATTCCGGAAGTCGGGATTTCCTTCATACAACCTTCTCCCTTCAAGATCTTCTTCGGCATTGAACCGTCTAAAAAACTGGTTAATTTGTTTAGTTTCTGCATACATAAAACTTTCGTCTCCCAGATAGGATCCTATGTCTTGTGCAAAAACTGTAGAGCAAAATAATTGTAGAACAACAATCGAATAGGTGAATCGCATAGTGTTGATTATGGATTATCCTGGTTTTGTTTCCGTAACACGAATGTCTCCTAAAAGCACATCCCAGAAGCCAATTACTCTTCCCTGGATTTGAGTCTGCTTTCTTTCTACGTAAACAGTTATATCTTTTTTGGTAGTATCAACATATTTCAATCCATCATCAGTCTCCCCAGTAAACCTCTGGTAGACAGTGATAACTCCAACATACTTACCATCGGGCTGCTTTACAAGATCGCTAATGTATTGGATGTTAAACCAGTCAATTTTTACACGATCATAATTCAACATCATCAATCGTTCAAAATACTCTTTGATTCCGTAGTAGTTGATGTCTTTTTTGTTCGTAGAAGAAACACCCATTTGACTCCCTTCGGCAAAGAGCTCCAGCGCTCTATCGATCACCCTACTGGCCTCTGAAGAATGTGTGTCCTTGTTACCTATTATGCTAATATATTTCCCCAAATCTTTTACTTTTTCCAGGGCTAATGAATCGATAGCCAGTTTTCTTTCAGGACTGATTTCCGGTTGTGCAAGTGCAGTTAAGGTTATTCCAAACAACAATAATGCACTAAATAATATGCTTAATTTATTCATTTGATTCTGATTTATATGATCACCTATTTCTTAATTAATTCCAGTTCTGTAATCTTACCATCTGCATCGTAAACTACATTTTCAATCTTATTCCTATTTGCTTTCTGATCCTTCATGTATTCCAGATACTTTCTGATTGTTGTGGGCCTATCGTAATCTACGATATTTCCAGATTTGCTTACAATTATTAATACAGGAGTGTCTTCTGAAGCAAAGAGACTTAATGCTTCGTTGATATTTTTGTTTGTTGTAGCCAAGTTTGTTCCAGTAGCAATTAAATTAAAGTAATCATTAAGGCTTTTTTGTTCTACAGAATTTTCTTTCCTCAGTTGTTCCTCCCTTTCCCTGGCCAACTTCTCGGCTCTTTCTTTAGCTAATAATGCCTCTCGCTCCCCATTTAGTTTTTCATCAACCTTTACTATTAATTCTTTTACTTCAGGGTCTTCAATATTCAAATCCTTAATTACCTTAAGCCTGCTTTCTTTCTCATTTAGAGAAAGTCCCGAGTTATCGCTCAACAATTCTTCCAGGTCTGCTTTAGCCTTTGCAATTTTTCGAGCTTGAGCTGCTGCTGCTTCTTCGGCAGCAATTTTCTTTTGGCTTTTACAGGAATATTCTCCGGCACTTATCGCAACGATAAAAATTAAAATCAAGATTTTATGTAGGCTTTTCATAAATAATATTGAGTTATGAGATTAGAAATATAGAAATATGGCAACAAAAATAGAAAAATTACTATGAGCTTCATATTAAATTTAGTTTTGTAGCATAATCGTTCTTATGGTTACGAAAAGATTTGAAATTAATTTTATTGCCAAATATTTAATATTAGAAAATATATGTTTGATCAAAGAAATAAAGGGAAAATAATCATTCATATTGAAAATGAAGATGGGAAGATAAATTCGACAATGGAGTTTCAAGGTATAGCAAAACAATCGGAAGTTACGTTAACAAGTCTCTTGGTTAATTTTGCTTCTTTGGCGATGAAAAAGGGCAAAGATCCAAAGAATTTAATTGATAAACATCTCACTGGAATTTTAGAAATGTTGGATAGCATACAAGGTGGAAAGGATCTTTGAATTCTCATTTTATCAAGTAGGAAGATAGAGATTATTTCCCAATCTGTCCTCTCACACCACCCTGCATTCGGTTCCCGCCTGCCTGCCGCAGGTACAGGGTGATTCCCTAATTTACATTTCAACTTTTCGATAATAATCCGTAAAAAGAAAGTATCCTGCTTCTCTAAGGCGGACATTCTTAATAGTAATAATCTTAGACTATTAATAGATTGTAAATCTAAAGGCGGCAGGCAGGCTTCAGATTCCACCTCACGATGGACACCCTTGCCCTTAGCTGATGGCTGGAAACTACAATCCTCCATAATGGACTTACACCATCGAGTTATAATCATGCACGACGCACTATAAAAAGGGCCCAAAAGCCCTAATTATAAACCACAACAACTAACTATAGAAAATCATTTATTTTCAGTGGAGTACGACTTAATTTCCATACCCAGTTTTTCCCAGGTATTAAATCCACCTCCGAGATTATACAATTTTTTGAATCCATTATTTTCAAGAATCATTGTTGCCACATATCCCCTAAGCCCACGTGCGCAATACACAACTGTAGGCTTTTCTCTATCTAATTTATTTAGGCTGCCTCTCAACAAATCCAATTCTATATTTATCGCTGATTCTATCATCCCCTGTCTCTCCAATTCTATCGGAGTTCGTACATCAATTATTTGATATTTTTCTTTCTCATTACTTCGAATAACAATTGATAGATCATCTACTGCAATTTCATGAAATTTATTTTTGTCTTTATTCCCTGAAACAAAACCTGCCACAATCACCGGATCTTTTGCTGGTGAAAACGGTGGTGCGTAAGCCAGGTCGAGATTTGGTAAATCATCAACAGTCAGGTTTCCTAAAATTGCGGTGCTTATCACGTCTATTCGTTTATCAACCCCTTTTTCGCCAAATATCTCAGCCCCAAGAATTACTCTGGTATTTTGGTTGTAATAAATTTCCATAATTATATCCTTTGGGTTGGGATAAAAACCAGGTGTTGACGGTGCAATAATTAATGTAGATTCAAAATCTTGATTCATCATTTTTAATGCTCTGGGATTCATGCCGGTCCTGGCTAAAGTATAATCAAATACCTTGACAATGGCAGTTCTGTAGGCACCCTTAAAATGTTCCTCTCCACCGGCAGCGTTTGCACCTGCCGCTCTTCCTCCTTTGTTGGCGTGCGTACCCATTGGGAAATAATCATGCTCACCAGATTGAATATTCATAATACTGGCACAATCGCCCGCAGCATAAATATCCGGAAGGTTGGTCTCCATTTTTGCATTTACTTTCAATGCACCATTACCAATAGTTTCTGCTCCTTTTGAAGCCAACATGCTTGTATTTGGTCTTCCTCCAATTCCCATCAGTAAATAATCGCAAGGTACTATGCTTCCGTTGCTAAGCTTCACTTTGGTTATTTGTCCATTTTCTACCTGCAATTCCTCAATTGTTGTACTTGTGTGTACATCAATGCCATGGTGTATAAGTTCATTTTCGGCCATATTGCCGAACTTACTATCCCATGGTGAAAGCACAGATGGAGCCATTTCCACTAAGGTTATTTTCTTTCCTATCATACTTAAGTTCTCAGCAACTTCCACGCCTATCAAACCAGCACCAAGAACAGTGATGTTCTTTTTTTCGGTAGTTACCATGTCCTTTACAATTTTATCATATTCTTCAATTGTCCTACAATTGGTCCAATTTTCAGATTTATTAAGATTCTTTATAGGAGGCACGAAAGGAGATGCTCCGGCAGTATAAATCAACTTCGTGTATTTATATGATCCTTCCGGAGTTATAACTTTATGTTGATCTGGCAATATATCGATAACCGGTTCCCTCAGACGTACATCGATATTAAACCTTTCCCGCAGCAAATCTGTCTTTACTATCAACAACTTATCTCGATTTTTAATTATCCCTGAAAGAGAATATGGGATGCCGCATGTGGCATAACTAATAAATTCAGTTTTCTCAAAAAGAATAATTCTTGCATTTTCATTAACCCTCCTGGCTTTTGCAGCAGCACTTGGTCCTGCGGAAAGACCTCCAATTATTATTATCGTTTCTTCCATTAGAAAATATTATTTGATTACCAATTGTGAAGCAAAAATAAAACATGAAGTTTATTCTGAATGTAATAAATGTTACAGAATTCCATTTTGTAAGTTGAAAAAATATTTAACCTATTATCCTCTATTCAATTAATTAAAATTATCCGACGAAAATTGAATCCAATTCAAATGACACAGATGGTAATCAGATATTATACTTACCTTTATCTTCGAATTTATTTGATCCCCAATTCGAAAATTTTACTAAAAATCAAGATGCTTGATTATAATATTTTCACTAGTAATTCCTTTTTCTATCCTGTCAAAGACAACACATTTTTATGTTTTAAATCTTTGGAGAAAACCGACCGTGAGAAATTTATAGCTGCTTTTCAAAAACTCTCAAAGGCTTCCATTTATCATAGATTTTTTGGATTTATGAAAGAACTTTCTGACAAGCAACTGGATGACCTGCTCAATACTGATAAAAAGGATCATGTAGCCTGGACAGCTTTTGATATTAAGGACGATGATATGATTGGGGTGGGCGTAGGACGCTTCAAAAGATCAAAGACCAATCCGCAAGAGGCCGAACTGGCATTGACTGTTGTTGATGAGTACCAGGAGAATGGTGTTGGCACTGTTCTTCTTGGCATTATGTACTACCTGGCCGCAAAGTTGGATATAAAAATTTTCACCGGTATCATGTTAGCCGACAATCACAGACTCATAAGAAGATTCAAAAAACTGGGTGCTAAAATAAAAAGAATAGGAAATGAATATGAAATGAGATTACCAATTTATATTAATTTTAATGATCTCCCAAACTCCAGTTATTCAAAAAAAATCATTCCTATTTTACAATTTTTAAAAGAAAATAATTTTTGTTTATAAAAAAACATGAAAATGAAGCAAACGATATTACAGTTATTAATCGTATTAATAATCTCCCCTGTTTTTGTTATTGCGCAAGAAAGCAAAAAAGAGATCATTTATGTTGGAACATCAGCCGGATCTGAAAGTAAAGGTATTTATGTTTTGGAGTTTGATAGATCATCCGAAGAGCTGAAAATTATCCAAACTATTTCTGGGAAGCTTAACCCAAACTTCCTTGCTATTGGCCCTAAGGGAAGATTTCTATTTTCGGTAAACGGACAGGGGCTTGACCAAATGCCAGAGTGGGGTTCTGTTTCATCGTATGCCATAGATCCAAAATCAGGAAAGCTTAATTTGATCAATGAACAGCCAAGTTACGGAAAAGGACCCTGCCATATTAGTGTTTATCCGGGAGGGAAATGGTTGTTCGTTTCCAATTATTCCGAAGGTGTAGTCAGCATACTTCCTTTTACAAGAGAGGGAAAAATTGGTGCTTCTTCACAAAGATTGCAATTGGTTGGTTCGAGTGTTGACCCCAAGAGGCAAACGGGGCCTCATACGCATTCAGCTATTCCCTCTCTGGATGGTAGTTTTTTGTATGTTTCAGATCTGGGAATTGACAAAGTATTGATTTATAAATTTAATAATAAGAGCGGCACAATGGTACCCGCTAAACAACCTTGGGCAGAGGTAACACCTGGGGCAGGACCTCGACATTTCGTACTTCACCCCAATGGTGAAATGGCCTTTCTCGCCGAAGAAATGTCATCTACCCTAAATGCATTTCAATTAAATTCCAATGATGGCAGCTTAAAATCCTACTATAGAAATAGTACCTTGCCCAAATCTTATGTTGGAACAAATAAAGTTGCGGATATTCATCTAAATCCCAGTGGCACAAAGCTGTATGTTTCTAACCGAGGACACAACAGCATTGCCATTTATGATGTAAATGCTGAAAATAGTAAAATTAAATTTTTGGAAACAGTACAATCCGGAGGTGAAACACCTCGGAATTTTATGATTGATCCGACAGGTGACTTTGCCTTCGTAGCCAATCAAAAATCAGATAACATTGTAGTTTTTACTATTGATGACCAAGGGATGTTGAAGCAAACCACAAACTCTATTGAAATCCCAGAACCTGTTTGCGCTAAATATTTATTGTTGGAATAATCACCTGCTAATTTCGTAGGCTCTTGTAGTCGTGTAGAACTTTGCAATCTTATTGGAAACTTCCCATTCCGGCAACTTGCCTTCCTTCAAGTATTTAAGGTACTTTTCGGTAACCTGCGTAAAATGTGCTTCATGACCAACTTTAGGTACGGTAAAGAGACATAGTTTACAAAGTTAAGGAAGAAAGCTTTACACTTTTTTTCATTCCATGTAACCGCATCATTTACACCTTGACTTTCTGTATAGTTATTGGACTTACACCATCTTGTTATTAATCATGCACGGCGCACCAAAAAGGGAGACGATCAACCCGCCTCCCTTTCGCTAACCATTAATCAAAACCTACATTACAACCACAAATAATTAGTCTAAATTGAAAGATATTTTTGTCAATAATCTCTCAAAGATTCTATTTAAATTAACGATATAATGGAATCATTGTTTGATATTGCTGCTCTCACAAAACATATCTGTAAATAAATAATTGAAATGGAAACATGCTGATTTTATTTACGTTAATAACATTAGATGCCAGAAAATACGAAATTGACATCTTTAGTAAGTGTTAGAGGATAACCCCTAAAAAGCTTAATTTCGATATTAAGCAGCAATGAAAAAATTGCTATTAATGCCAAAGCATTAAGTTGAAATGACGGAACCGTAATTCCGTCATTTTTATTTCCCCCCCAGACACATAAATCTATCAGCGCCCCTGTCAAATACCGCTATTTTTTTATAATTTTGCGCCTCGATAACAAAAGAATATTTCAACTTCTTCTTAAGGCGATATTGAACATTTACTTTTTAAGTAGTAAAAGCACAAGAAAGATATATATTGAAAGATTTTGTATATCTTTTTTTATTCAGTTAAAAATTATTTTCTGTGCCACGATAACATATCTTACTTAAAGATTACCTGATAAATAAAAATTTAAAACCCGAATCACTGGATTTTATTAAGATTTTGAATTCTAAATTAAAATGAAAGAAGTTTCAATTGGAATTGACATAGGAGGGACTTTTACAAAATATGGCATTGTAGACAAAGAAGGAAATTGTCTGGCAGATGGAACAATATCTACTACTGAAAATAAAGATTTAAATAAGTTTTTAACAAATTTAAAAAACGCTATTGATAAGGCTACATCCGGAATATTTGAAGAAATTACTGTTAAAGGAATAGGAATTGGTGCTCCAAACGGAAATTATTATAATGGCACAATTGAATATGCTCCGAATCTAAGGTGGCAAGGAATTATTCCCTTTATTGAATTGTTTCAACAGCACTATAGTTTACCAATGTTTTTAACAAATGATGCCAATGCTGCTGCTATTGGAGAAATGGTATATGGGGGAGCAAGGAATATGGATAATTTTATCATTATTACCTTGGGTACTGGGCTTGGCAGTGGATTGGTGGTGAATGGTGATCTGGTATATGGTCACGATGGATTTGCAGGTGAAATTGGGCATGTGACAGCAGTACGAAACGGAAGAATGTGTGTTACAGGCAGACGTGGTTCTCTTGAAACATATGCTTCAGCATCTGGTATAAAAAGAACTGTTTTCCAATTATTGGCCGATTCCATAGAAGAATCTGAACTGAGAGATGTGACATTTAACCAGCTCACGGCTAAGATGGTTTCTGATGCTGCAAAAAAAGGAGATAAAATTGCGCGTGAGGCGTTTGAATTGACCGGGATGCATTTAGGACAGGCCTTGGCGGATACAATTACGCATACAAGCCCCGAAGCCATATTCCTTTTTGGCGGATTGGCAAACGCCGGGAAATTGCTATTTGAACCAACAAAAAATCATATGGAGTTGAATCTATTAAAAATATATCGAGATAAAGTTAAATTATTACCTTCAAAGCTTATTGAAACCAATGCCGCCGTAATGGGTGCAAGTGCTTTGGTCTGGAAGGAACTAAATAAATAATTAGTTGCTATAATAACAGAAATTAAAATTCACAATTAAAATTATAATAAAATGGAAAACAACAAATTTTTACCTTTCATCATTGCAGGAGTCATTGCGATTATCATGGTTTTATATCTGTCATCGGAAATTTTTATTACTATAAAAGCTGGTGAGCGAGGGGTTTTGTACAAAAGGTTTCAGGGAGGAACTGATTTTAGTATTAGCTTCAAACCAGGGTTTCACGTAAAAGCACCATGGAACAATGTATACGTTTATAATGTTCGTGAAAATTTAATTAACGAAAAAATGGATGTATTGGATAAAAGTGGTCTTTCGGTTTCTGTTGACGTTTCAGTAAGGTTTTTTCCTATATATCAGAGACTACCCTATTTGCATGAATTTTTTGGCGAAGGGTATATCGAACTTTTGGTAAAACCTGAAGTAAGATCAACTGTGAGAAGAGTAATGGGCAGATTTACGGCGGAAGAAATATATTCGACAAAAAGAGCAGAGGTAGAAGATGCAATTGTTGCTGAAACCAAGGAAATTTTAAAAACAGATGATAATAATATTCAAATGCAAGCACTTCTTATCAGGTCGATAAATCTTCCTGATCAAATAAAAAATGCAATTGAGTCGAAATTACAACAAGAGCAAGAGGCATTGGCTTACACATTCAGACTTGATAGAGAAAAAAGCGAAGCCGAAAGAAAAAGAATTGAAGCACAAGGTATTGCCAAATTCAATCAAATTATTAACTCAAGTTTGACAAAAGAGATCCTCAAGCAACGTGGAATTGAAGCTACATTAGAATTAGCTAAATCTCCTAATGCAAAAGTCGTAGTTGTTGGAGGAGGAAAAGAAGGACTGCCGCTAATCTTAGGGAATAATTAAATAGAAAAATAAAGTTGATAAATAAAAAGCATTGGATATGGCAGATTTTGCAGAATTAAAAGTTGGTGGCAAAGAATATAAGCTACCCATAGTAGAAGGAACTGAACAGGAAAAAGGTTTTGACATCAGTAAATTAAGAGCACAAAGCGGATTAATTACCATTGATACAGGATTTAAAAATACTGGATCAACTCAAAGCTCTATAACCTTTCTTGATGGTGAAAAAGGAATTTTGCGGTATAGAGGCTATCCGATTGAACAACTTGCTGAAAAATCTACATTTTTAGAAGTTGCTTATTTATTGATTAACGGAGAATTGCCAACAAGTCAGGAACTACATGATTATAAAGCAGATATCAAAAAGCATCAATTGGTGCATGAAGATATGAAGAAAATTCTCCAGGGATTTCCTTCAAGCGCACATCCAATGGGCGTATTATCTTCTTTGGCAACTTCATTAACTGCATTTTTTCCTGAATCGCTCAATCCAAATAGATCTGAGGATAAAATAAATCTTACAATCATGAGATTACTTGCCAAAATTCCAACACTGGTAGCATGGTCGTACACCAACGCAAGAGGAATAAGAGCTAACTATCCTGACAACAATCTTGATTATGTAGGCAATTTCCTTAAAATGATGTTCAGCCTGCCAACAGAAGATTATGAAATCGATCCGGTTGTTGCAGATGCCATGGACAAAATATTCATTCTGCATGCCGATCATGAACAAAATTGTTCAACTTCCGCAGTAAGAATTGTTGGGTCTTCTCACGCAAATCTTTATGCTTCTGTTGCCGCAGGCATTAATGCTCTTTGGGGGCCTTTACACGGCGGCGCAAACCAAGCGGTAATCGAGATGCTTCAGAATATTATCGACAATGGAGGAGACGCAAAAAAATTCCTCGATAAGGCAAAAAATCCAAAGGATGACTTTAGGTTGATGGGTTTTGGGCATAGGGTTTATAAAAACTTTGATCCGCGTGCATTAATTCTAAAAGACCAAACAGATAAAATACTGGAACGATTGGGAGTTGATGAACCCGAGTTTGAAATTGCCAAACAGCTGGAAGAGGCGGCACTGAATGATGAATACTTCATCAAAAGAAAATTATACCCCAACGTAGATTTCTATTCCGGAATTATCATGAAAGCTATTGGAATTCCAACAGAAATGTTTCCTGTAATGTTCAGTATCGGCAGGCTACCAGGTTGGATTGCTCAATGGAAAGAAATGAGGGCGCATAGTGAGCCTATTGGAAGACCAAGACAAATATATGTTGGTGCCCCAAAAAGAGATTATTCTGAAATCGCCAGCAGATAATAAACTATTCAAAGGACGCAATTTACCAATGCGGCCTTTTATTTCTACATTTAAGAATGGATCTATCCAAATCTTTTGCAAAAGCGACTGAAGAAATAAAATCTTTAGATTATACTCCTTCCAATGAAGATTTGTTGAAAATTTATGGATTATTTAAGCAAGAAACCGAAGGAGATGTAGATGGAAATCGACCTGAAGGATTTAATTTTAAAGCTATAGCGAAATATGATTCCTGGTCCAGATTAAGAGGGTTGTCGAAAACTGACGCAATGCAACAATATATTAACTTGGTAAATTCCCTGATCGGTCCCAACTAATGCAATTATTTTATTGCTCGAATATTGCAAAAGGAGAAAATTTCTTAAATCCCGAAGAATCTCGTCACTGCGCAAAAGTTTTAAGAAAAATTTCTGGTGACCAAATAGATATTACTGATGGATTTGGAAAATTTTATCAGGCGTCTTTGACAGATGTAAATCACAAAAAATGTCTTTTTTATATTTTATCCAGTATTGAAATTGAGCCAAACAACCATTCAGTTCATATTGCGATTGCTCCAACCAAAAATACAGATCGTATTGAATGGTTTATTGAGAAGTCTGTTGAAATTGGCATCGATAAGATTTCATTTATCCAAACTATCCATTCAGAACGAAAAACAATAAACATAGAAAGGATAAAAAGAAAGGCCATCAGTGCCATGAAGCAATCTATGAGATCTTATTTACCCGAAATATCCATCATGAAAAAGCTGCCGTCATTTATGAATTCGATAAATGACAATGGGCAAAAATTTATTGCACATCTCGAAAATGACAGAACACCACATCTGAGGCAAATTGTCACTTCGGGATCGGATGTTACGATATTGATTGGCCCTGAGGGTGGGTTTGAAGACGATGAAATATCTATGGCAATAGACCAACAATTCAAGGTTGTTAAAATCGGGAACTATCGACTGCGCACAGAAACTGCCGGTATCGCGGCATGCACAATGCTCAATAATATTAATTAAAGGGAATCTCTATTAATTTGGGCTTTCAACCATCCTGTTTCCTGCTTTATCATTTAAGGCATAATTGAACCCCGGAACAAGAGAAAAAGATCCAATTTTTCCATCTTTTCTCAACGCCAAAAATCCAACCTGAAAATCCTTTTTGCCATTGTTAGTTTTCGATATTCTTCTTACAATTTCTTTGCATGCCGCTTCAGGCTCTGCACCATGTCTCATCAATTCAACAACCATCGCACATCCGGCTTGTTTTATCACCTCTTCACCAACTCCTGTAGCACAAGCTCCCCCAATTTCATTATCGACAAAAAGACCTGCTCCAATAATCGGAGAATCACCTACTCTACCGTGCAATTTATTAGCCAGTCCACTTGTTGTGCATGAACCAGAAAGATTTCCTTTATTATCCAAAGCCAACATCCCAATTGTGTCATGGTTTTCAATGTTGATAATAGACTCTTTCTTTTTCAATTCTTCCTGCATTTTTACAAATTCCTTTAGTGTCACAGATGTAAGCAGATTTTCCTTTTTGAAGCCTTTTTCCAACGCAAATTCCAGTGCTCCATCTCCAACTAACATCACATGCGGCGTTTGATCCATCACCAACCTTGCTACAGCAATTGGGTGCCTTATATGTTCAAGGCAAGCCACGCTACCACATTGTTGCTTTTCATCCATGATACAAGCATCAAGTGTTACCCTGCCATCTTTATCAGGATATCCTCCAAAACCCACGGATCGTACATTCGGGTCAGCTTCCGGCACTTTTACCCCTGCTTCTACTGCATCTATAGCATTTCCGCTGGTGCTTAATATTCTCCAGGCTTCTTCATTTGCTGCAATCCCGTGCTGCCATGTAGAAATTACAATTGGTAAAACTGATTTGTTGGGAATGGTATTTGATGAAAATGCTTTTTGACTGATAGCCAAAGTCCCTCCTATTGTAGAAAAAATAGCAGACTTTTTAAGAAATTTTCTTCTACTGCTCATGATAAAGTAAATTTGATTGAGTTTCAAGTCTAATCATTTAAACCCAATATTGCTATGAATTAAATAACAAAAAATACACTCAAGCCCAAAAACCAAACTCTAAATATCTCTATCGTAAAAGTATAATTTGTGGGTAATAAAAAACTATAATCTACGATGAACAGTGCTTTCCCTTGCAATAGTTAAATAGCCAAATTGAAAATTTAGACTTTTAGTAAATTGATACCCTGCTGCTACGTAAAACCGATTTTGGCTAAAGTTGAGTTTAGGTTCCGTATCAATCATGAATTCATTAAAAACATTAAAAAAGATTGTTCCTTTTTCCATAGAACGATTATTCAAAGGAATTGTAGCCTGAATTCTATATCTGGTCCTTTGTAGTTTTTTTTCATCTACATTTCTAAATTCATAACGATATCTATGTTGCAATGAAACCCTGTCAATTTTGTGAAATAACATACTTTGTAGCGTAATGCGGAATTCATCTGAACTTACTTTTTCGTTCGGATTTTCATCATAAGTCCATGTTTTATGATATTCAAGCCCCAATCCGGTTTGTATATTGCTTGTGAGGTTGTAATTAAAATAAGGACGTAGGAAGAAATTTTCTGGATTACTAAAAGTCTCCCAAGTACGCAATTGGGTTTCAAAAAAAAAGTTGGACTTTAGGATTTAAGTTAAAAAAACCATTGTAAATATACCAACTACCAAGCTTGTCTTCCGATTGACCATAACTTGAGGAAATTGAAAAGAAGCAAATCAAAAAACCCAAAAAATAACTACGCAAAGGAAAAGAAAATCTTTTATTTCGGTTAGATAAAAAATCATGCCTCATAGACACTTTCATAATATCTCCTTTAATTTATTCAGTAAATAATCAATCTCTTCTATTGTATTGTATTTACTAAATGACACCCTCAAAGTCCCTGGGTTTCCTTCAATGTTTAATGCATCCAACACATGAGAACCTATGCTCGTACCACTACCGCAGGCACTCCCCCCACTCACAGATATACCATTAATATCAAGGTTAAACAAAAGCATATCATTATCGTCAACTCCCGGAATGCTTATATTCAGCACCTTGTGCAAACTCTTTTCAAAATCTGCGCTGAGCCCATTGAAAGAGATATTATCAAAATTCTCTTTTAACTTTTTGATGGTATATTTTTTAAAATTAAGTAGCTTGAGCTGAGTTTCCTCTAATTCCGAAAACCCAATTTCCAGTGCTTTTGCAAGGCCAATTATGCCAGGCACATTTTCTGTTCCGCCACGCATATTGCGTTCCTGCCCTCCTCCAATCAGCAAAGGAGGTATTGGTTTGTCGGCATTGATGTACATCAACCCAATGCCTTTTGGCCCATGAAACTTATGCGCAGAACCAACTATGGCATTTATTTTTATTTTTGATAAGTCCAAATCGCATTGACCAAGACTTTGAACTGTATCTGAATGAAAAAATGCTTGATGCTCATGGCATATCTCGCCGACTCGTTCGATATCCAGAATATTGCCTATTTCATTATTTCCATACATCAAAGACACAAAGGAATTTTTATGGCCGGAAACTAATTTTGTCAGATGCTCATAGTTAATTTGACCCTCACCATCAATATCTACAAAGTGCAATTTGATTTTACCTTCTTTTTCCAGATGCTCCAGCGTATGCAAAACAGCATGATGCTCAATTTTGGATGTGATAGCATGTTTTATTCCATAGTGATCAATGGTATTTTTTATAATGGTATTGTCAGCTTCCGTTCCTCCTGATGTAAAAAATATTTCGGAAGGAGCAACCCTGAACATATCTGCAATTTGCTTTCTGGCTTTTTCAATGGCCGATCTTATTGATCTTCCGTGACTATGAATTGAAGATGGATTCCCAACCTGATCAATAAAATAAGGCTTCATAGCCTCAAATACACGCTCATCTAATGATGTGGTTGCAGCATTATCGAGATATATATTCATTATTCGGTTTTCTCAGTGATTAACTCTTTTATATCATTGATAATTTTATTTGCCAGATACTCAGCTGTTGCAAGCGTTTCCGACTCTGAATAAATTCGAATAATGGGCTCAGTATTTGATTTTCTTAAATGTACCCATTCATTTTCAAATTCTATTTTTACACCATCAATATTGTTGATTGGGTTATTTTTATATTTGTTTTCTATAGCCTTTAATATCTCATCAACATCGACTTCTGGTGTCAACTCAATTTTGTTTTTTGAGATATGATAATTTGGATATTCGCTCCTCAAAAATGAAATAGATTTATCTGATTTAGCCAAATGAGTTAAAAAAAGTGCAATGCCCACCAGTGCATCTCTACCATAATGTAACTTTGGATATATCACACCTCCATTACCTTCACCTCCGATTATGGCATTGGTCTCTTTCATTTTTTCTACAACATTCACTTCCCCAACAGCAGCAGCACTGTAACTTCCCCCTTTTTTGAGGGTAATGTCTTTTAGTGCTTTGGTTGACGAAAGATTTGAGACTGTGTTGCCAGGAGAACTTTTAAGAACATAATCCGCTACAGCTACCAAAGTGTATTCTTCACCGAAAGGTGATCCATCTTCATTAAGCAATGCAAGTCGATCTACATCTGGGTCTACAACAATTCCAAGATCAAAATTATCATTCGCCATCTTGGTAGAAATATGCGTAAGGTTTTCCGGTAACGGCTCAGGGTTATGAGGGAAATGTCCGGTGGGCTCACAGTAAATTTCAGTGATATTATTTACCCCAAGGGCTTTAAGCAGTTTTGGGATAGCAATACCACCGGTAGAATTGACACAATCAATCGCAATTTTAAAATCTCTATTTGAAATGGCCTCAACATCTACCAATGGCAATTCCAATATCATTTCTATGTGCTTGTCAATATAGGTATCATCTTGGGTGTAGCTTCCAAGCAACTTATTTTCGACATATTCCAGATCTTTATTTTCAGCTAATTTTAACAACTTTTCTCCATCTTCTGCCGAAATAAATTCTCCTTTTTCATTGAGCAATTTCAAAGCATTCCATTGGCCGGGATTATGACTTGCAGTCAATATTATCCCTCCGGCAGCTTCTTCTATCGGAACGGCTATTTCGACAGTTGGGGTTGTTGAAAGACCTAAATCAATCACATCAAATCCCAAACTTTGAAGCGTGGATGAAACTAAATTAGATACTACCTTTCCCGATGTTCGTGCGTCTCTTCCTATTATAATTTTATTATTTTCCGATTGCTCTCTACACAAATATCCAAAAGCTGTAGTAAATTTTACGATATCTAAAGGGGTAAGCCCGTCACCGACTTTGCCTCCAATTGTTCCTCTGATCCCAGAGATAGATTTTATAAGTGTCATGGTTTGATATTATTGTGGTTGAATTTAGAATTATTTACAATTCAGCTTTTTGTAATTGTCCTTATATTACAAAACACAAAATTGCTAAATGTCTATTTATTGATATAGAATTTGTTCTTCATAATGGTGATAAGTTGTGCATTTTTTTAATAGTTAAAAAAACTATCTTTTAGAGTTAAAATTTAGAAAAGACTTTCTGGATGGCAGATTTCTCTTGCTCACTTTTGCAAGATTCTCCGGCATTTACATGGTCGCCGCACAAGCCACAAGTACCGCCCTCTTCGCGTTGAGATGCACATGTTCCTTTGAATTTACCGTCTTTAAGAAAGATAAGTCTTACCGACATAAGTATGAAAAATAATGCAATAAAACCGATTGCCAACAATGCTGTAGCCATAATTTTTAAATTTGTTGCAAAGATAATTAATAGAATTATAACGCATAATAATAGTGCAAAGTTTATACTTTTGAATTAAAAAAAGGAGATCAATGTCACAGATAATAAAACAAAAAGATTCTCAACGAAAAGAGAAGTTGGAAGCATTTGACAGGCTATTAACCATCATGGATGAGTTGCGTGCCAATTGCCCCTGGGATAAAAAACAAACCTTGGAATCCTTGAGGCATTTGACGATAGAAGAAACCTATGAGCTTTCCGATTCAATTATTGAGGGAGACTTACCGGAAATAAAAAATGAACTTGGAGACATCATGCTTCATTTGGTCTTTTATGCAAAAATAGCGGATGAAAAAAATGCATTCAGTTTAGTTGACGTACTTCATGGTATTTGCGATAAATTAGTCCATAGACATCCCCATATTTATGGCGATGTTGATGTGGAAGACGAAGAAGCGGTCAAACGAAACTGGGAAAAACTCAAATTAAAAGAAAAAGGCAATAGTTCTGTTTTAGGTGGAGTACCAAAATCTCTTCCGGCACTTGTCAAGGCCATGAGGATCCAGGAAAAAGTCAGAGGAGTGGGTTTCGATTGGGAGAAGAAAGAGCAAGTTTGGGAAAAAGTTGAAGAGGAAATAAAAGAATTCAAAGAAGAAATAAATGTAGATGATTCCCAACTTGTCAATCAAGAACGTGCCCAGTCTGAATTTGGCGATATCTTATTTTCACTTATCAATTATGCGAAATTCATCAACATCAATCCAGAAGAAGCTCTCGAAAGAACGAATAAAAAATTTATAAAGCGATTTCAGTATTTAGAATCTGAATCTGTTAAGGACGGGCAGCATATTTCTGAAATGACATTGACCGAAATGGATAAGTATTGGGAAGAAGCCAAAAAATTAAAATAATCTCTCGAATAGACCTTAAATTACAGTTCGCTTACTATTTTTGTCAACTTATAAAACAGCAAATCTAAGGCTGAAATAAACTATACTATCCCTATGAAAGTATTAAAATTTGGTGGTTCATCTGTTGGATCTTCCGAAAGTATTAAAGAAGTAATAGAGATTATTGCAGATTATAAATCACAAAATACCCATGTAGCAGTGGTTTCTTCTGCTATGGAAGGCGTAACCAACAAACTACTTTTGATAGGGGAAAAAGCCTCAGAAAATGATGAATCGTATCTTGATTTACTTAAAGAAATAGAGTTAAATCATTTCAAAACCATCAAAGAATTAATTAAGGTCAAAAATCAAAGTCAATCTTTAGCCTATGTAAAAAAGATGATTAATGAAATGGAAGATCTCGCTCATGGCATATTCTTGCTTAAGGAGCTTTCTTTGAGAACTACCGATTTGCTTTTAAGCTTTGGAGAGCGGCTTTCATGTTACATATTAGTTGCCTACGCAAAACAACAAGGTCTTGATGCAGAATTACTCGACGCCAGGGAGATGATCAAAACAGATAGCCGTTTTGGGAGAGGCCGAGTCAAGATATCGAAGACTGAAAACAATATTCAAGCATATTTTAATACTCACGAACACATTCAGATCATTACTGGGTTTATAAGTTCGACAAATAAAAATGAGACTACAACCCTTGGCAGAGGAGGATCTGATTATACTTCTTCAATATTTGGCGCAGCTCTGGGTGCTGAGGAAATAGAAATATGGACAGATGTAGATGGTGTATTGACTACCGACCCGAAACATGTAAAAAGCGCTTTTTCTCTTGAAGAGATGACTTATGAAGAGGCGATGGAAATGTCTCATTTTGGAGCAAAAGTGATCTATCCACCAACTTTACAACCTGCTTTTCAAAAGAAAATTCCGCTGAGAATTAGAAATACTTTTAATCGAAATTTCCCGGGGACGCTGATTACCAGTCTGGCTGAATCGGGAGATTACCTTGTCAAAGGTATTTCTTCCATACGTGATATATCTCTGTTAAATCTCCAAGGCAGCAGTATGGTTGGTGTTGCTGGAGTGTCATCCAGGTTATTCGGAACCCTCGCAAATAATGACATCAATCTGATCCTCATCACTCAGGCGTCATCAGAGCATTCTATTTGCTTTGCATTGGATCCAAAGGACAGTTCACTTGCAAAAATAGTAATCGAGAAAGAGTTTAGTAGAGAAATAGAATCCGGTAAAATCGATCAAGTGGCCATTGAAGAACAAATGTCTATCGTTGCCATAATCGGTGAAAATATGGCGAACACTCCTGGGATTTCAGGAAAGTTATTTAATGCGCTTGGGAAAAACGGCATAAATGTTTCTGCCATGGCCCAGGGGTCTTCGGAAAGAAATGTGTCGATTGTTATTTCTAAAAAGGATATATCTAAAACCCTGAACACAATTCATGAAGTATTTTTTCTTTCTGATATCAAAACCCTAAATGTTTTTATAATCGGAGTTGGATTGATCGGGGGAACACTCATCAATCAGATAACAACTCACAATAAAAAACTGGAAAAAGATCATGCCCTCAAAATAAATATTGTTGGCATGACCAATTCTAAGAAAATGATTTTTGACGATGAAGGATTAAATCTGGAAAATTGGAAAGAAAATCTATTTGAAAAAGGCGAAACATCTTCGGCTGAGGCATTTATAACTAAAATGGCAAAACTCAATCTTCAAAACTCTGTATTTGTAGATTGCACCTCTAACCCACAAGTTGTTAGCCAATACGAAAATATCCTCAAGCATTCAATTTCTATTGCAACACCTAACAAGTTGGCAAGCTCTGGTGATCTTGGCATGTTTAAAAAACTAAAAAGTCTTGCTCTGAAAAATGATGTGAAATTTGTTTATGAAACTAATGTAGGAGCAGGTCTCCCAGTAATTACTACACTCAATGATTTAAAAAATAGTGGTGACAAGATTTTGAAAATAGAAGGTGTCCTTTCTGGAACTTTGTCATTTATCTTTAATTCCTTTATTGAAGGCATTAAGTTTAGTGAAGTCGTAAAATCTGCCAAAGAAAAAGGTTTTACAGAACCAGATCCAAGAGACGACCTCAACGGGATGGATGTCGCACGAAAAATACTCATTTTATCCAGGGAGATTGGACTTGATCTTAGCCTGAAGGATGTGAAAATTAATAACATACTCCCTCAAGCTTGCATTGACGCAACTTCCGTTGAAGCCTTTTTTGATGAACTGGAAAAGGCAAATGATTATTTTGAACAGTTAAGAAAAAATGCAGAGGAAAGCGGACAAGTATTGAGGTTTATTGCAAAAATGGAAAATGGCAAAGCATCAGTTGGCCTGGAATCCGTTAACCAAACAAATCCGTTTTATGGATTGGATGGAAGTGACAATATGATTTCATTTACTACGGATAGATATCTGGAACGACCACTTGTCATCAAGGGCCCGGGTGCCGGTGCAGAAGTGACAGCAGCTGGTGTTTTTGCAGAGATCATTAGTATTAGTCATTTTTTAGGATAGTATGGGAAACAGAGATCATCAGGATATTCGTTGGGAACAAAGATTTTCGAACTTTATTAAAGCTTTTAGCCAGCTGGAGGAATGTTTTGAATAAGATGAAAACCGTTGATCAAGGAAAATAATTTAAAGAAAGTTATGCGTGATTCTATCAAAGTATTTGCTCCTGCTACAGTCGCCAATGTGACATGTGGTTTTGATATCCTGGGTTTTGCTGTAGATCAGCCGGGTGATGAGATCACGCTTAAATTGTCAGATACAGGTCAAGTAAAAATAATTGAGATTTCTGGAGATGGAGGAGCTCTTCCTCTTGATCCTGATAAAAATACTTGCGGGGCAGTTATTAAATCATATTTAAAAACCCTGGAAATTGATCAGGGAATTGACATTTACCTGAACAAAAAGATGCCTCTGGGTAGTGGGATGGGTTCCAGCGCCGCCAGTTCTGTAGCAGCTATTTATGCTATAAATGAACTTATGGGGAAACCAAAAAAATTAGAGGAGCTTTTGCCCTATGCAATGGAAGGTGAGCGCATTGCTTGTGGAGCTGCCCATGCTGATAATGTTGCGCCTGGGTTATTTGGAGGTTTTGTACTTATACGAAGTTACGATCCATTGGACGTAATCAGCCTAAAAACTCCACCGGATCTTTATGCAACCTTAGTACATCCTCATATTGAAGTAAAAACCAAAGATGCACGTGAAATTCTTCGTAATCAGATTTACTTCAAAGATTCCGTGAAACAATCGGGAAATGTTGCAGGTCTGATTACTGGTCTATTAACTTCAAATTATGACTTGATATCCAGATCAATGCATGACTATATTGTAGAACCAATTAGGTCGATACTAATACCGGGTTATAAAGAGATAAAAGATGCTGCAATGGAAATAGGCGCCTTGGGCGCAGGTATTTCCGGCTCAGGACCATCAATTTTTGCGTTAAGTCAAGACCGAGATATTGCAGAAAAAATTGCGCATAAAATGAAAAATGTTTATACTGGATTTGAAATAGAAAGTGAAACTTATGTTTCTAATATCAATCAGTCTGGTCCAAAAATTTTATAATTTTTATACTTAATAGCAATAATTATGAAAAACATTAAATTAATCAGTTTATTTTTTACAGTATTAGTTATTCCTTTTTTATCAAATGCACAAGACAAAGAGACACTGGACCCGAAACTCACGGAAGTTTGGGAACCTGTTCCTGTTAAAATCACCACCGGAGAGAATAATGCACCTCCCTCAGATGCGATAGTTTTATTTGATGGAAAAGACTTGAATGAATGGACGAATCAAAAAGGTGGAATTGCCGAATGGATTGTTGAAGATGGAGCAATGACCGTAAAGCCCAAGACAGGTATTATCAAGACAAAGCAAAAATTTGGTGACTTTCAATTACATATTGAATGGAGAACACCGGCAGAAGTAAAAGGTGATGGTCAGGATCGAGGAAATAGTGGCATTTTTATGATGGAAAGATATGAACTTCAAGTACTTGATTCTTATGAAAGTGTCACATATTCAAACGGCCAGGCAGGAAGTATGTACAAACAAAGTATTCCTTTGGTAAATGCATGCAAAGGACCAGGAGAATGGCAAACGTATGACATTATCTTTATGGCTCCGGTATTCACGGAAAAAGGATCCTTAAAATCTCCTGCAAAAATCACAGTTCTTCATAATGGAGTTTTAATTCAAAATGGCTTTGAGTTAAAAGGCCCAACAGAATTTAACCGTATTCCACGGTACAAACCTCACGGAAAGGCCTCTATATCTTTACAAGACCATGGAAACCCAACGAGTTATAGAAATATTTGGCTGAGAGAATTGTAAGGTCTGAACTCATCCTGCCTACCAGTTAGGCAGGTAAATTGAATGATTTGCAGTTTACTTAATCCCATGTCATATTTTAATTTTTCTACCGCAGGGCATGGGTTTTGAGGTTTCCCCCATCAGAGTCACTCGGAGAGCCTGCCTTCCCAAATCCATGCTTCTTAATCTTGTTTTTACTTTTTACTAAAATGGAAAGTCAGTGACGCATAAACTAAAAAGCAAATAAATGAAATAATATTCTTTTACTAATTGTTCTTTTAGCTAAGTTTGTTTTGCATATATTGTGGTTAGAAATTAAAAATCATGATTTAAACATAAACTGATATTGTTACTGCTATAGATGAAGTCGTTTTTCAAAAATATATTTTACAATAATTCTGATCCTTCTCAAAAATATAGCAACGAACAAAAACGTGTGCAGAGATTGTCGATGATAATAAATTTTATTATTGTAACTATTCCGATCTTTGTCATCTACGATTTGGTTCTTGCCCTATTGAAAATTGATAAGTTTACTCCAGAAAAAATTCCGTTGATTATATTCTGGTTGTTATTTGTTATTGCTTCAATTTTTGCAAGAAAAAATATTTATATCCCTGCCAAGTTAATAATTATTTATGCCCCTTTATTATTAATGAGCACCTATTCAATAATGGGAGAAATAATTGGAGAACACTTTTTGTGGCAACCAATTGTGGTTATAGGTATGTCTATTGTTCCGTTTTTAGTATTAGACGTAAAAAAAGATAAGCCATGGTTGCTTCTCGTTTTTATATCATTTCTAATATTTGTGATTTTTCACGACCACATCTTGCTCTATGGAGCGAAAGAATCTTTGGCATTATTATTTGATAGATTAAATACTACACCTTTTGTTTACAATTCTGTCCGCATCATCATTTTTTTGTTTCTCACAATAATCATTTATTATTCTGTTAACCTAAACGACCAACAACATTTGATCAATGAAAAAATTAATGATTCATTGACTAAAACAAGTAAAAGCCTTGAAATGGCCAACGCCGAGTTAAATGCCCAGCGCAATGCCATCAATAAATCAGCATCATTAATTATCACTGACGAATTCAGAAAAATAATTACTGTAAATGACAATTTCCTGAATCTTACCGGGTTCACTCGCCTAGAACTGATAGACAAAAAAGCTCATTCGCTAATTTCAGATAATCATGATGAAATATTCTTTGACGTTTTGACTCAAACTATTGAATCGGGAAAAGTTTGGCGAGGTGAGTTGAAAAACAATAAAAAAGGTGGCGGTCATATTTGGATGCAAAGTGCGATATCACCTATGTTTTATAAGGACAAAAAGCAAAAAGGATTTTTAGTTATCATGTTTGATATCACTAAACTAAAAGAGCATGAGGAAAGGCTTGAAAGGTTAAATTTTGAAAAAGACAGGATTCTTTACGCCGTAGCTCATGATCTTAAGAACCCCTTGCTCAATTTTAAGGCACTGTTGGATTTGATAAAATCAGGTGTCGTTAAAAAAGAAGAAGAGGAAGAAGTTTACAGGTTGATGACGAAAGATTGTGATCATTCCACAAATTTAATAGCCGAGTTGTTAGAAATAGGAAGACTAGAGGATGAAAATTTTGTACTTGAAAAGCAAGAAATTGATCTCAATGAATTTCTTGAAAGTGCGATAGAGCAATTTGATAACAATATTACTAAAAAGTCAATCGGGTTTGTTAAACTTTTTGAAAAAGACTTAGGGCCTATAAATTTAAATGAGGGAGAATTCATTAGGGTTATTAACAACTTAATTAGCAACGCCATAAAATTTACTCCAGAAGGGGGCGAGATAAAAATTATTACCAAATCTATTTCCGGAGATACTATTTCAATAGAAATATCAGATACAGGCATAGGCATATCGGAAAATTTACTTCCTAATATTTTTGACAAATTTTCCAAGGCACGTAGAAAAGGTATTGAAGGTGAAAAATCAACAGGATTAGGAATGTGGATTGTAAAGCATATCATCAATCTACATAGTGGTGAAATTTCTGTAAAAAGTCAAGAAAACAAAGGGACAACATTTACTATTACATTACCGATATAAGCCAAAAAGAATTTAAAATTGCAAGAGTTCATTTTTTTTCTAATAATCAATAATTCAATCTTTAGGGAATCTCTGTAAATGGAATCTATATTAAATAAAAATATTAATCACAATAGCGATAAACCGTTAAGATTTGACAACAATCAAAAACGTGTCAATAGATTACTGGTCATTAATAATTTCCTGGTTTTTACAATTCCTGTATTTATCATTTACAACTTGTCGCTTGATTTACTGAATATATATCCTTATGCCCTTGAAAAGGATCCCATACCAATATTCTGGATAGTTTGTATAATTTCTCTAGTTCTGGCAAAAAAGAAAAAATATCTGCCGGCCAAGCTTTTTATCATATTCAGCCCATTGGTATTTATGACATATTATTCGCTAACAGGTGATATTGTTGGCGAACATTTTTTATGGCAACCTATTATGATTTTAGGAGTATCCATAATACCATTTTTGATAATGGATGTAAAAAATGAAAAAACATGGCTCATTATCGTGTTCTTGATTTTTTTAGCTTATACGGTTTTTCACGATGAAATTATGCTCTATAAAGCCAAAGATTCTTTGGTAATGATATTTGAAAAATTAAATTCAGCACCCATTATTTACAATTCAGTCCGTATCATTATTTTTTTGTTTCTTACCACTGCCGTTTTTTATTCTGTAAACCTAAACGATCAACATCAATTGATCAATGAAAAAATCAATAAATCATTGATGGAAATTCAAAATAAATTGGAAGCGACCAATTCAGAATTAAATGCTCAACGTAACGCCATCGACCAATCTGCTTCCCTGATAATTTCAGACGAATCTAAAAATCTTATTTCAGCCAATGAAAATTTCCGTAGTCTGTCCGGATACTCGATTGAAGAGTTACAAGGAATTAAGGTAACTTCTTTGATTTCAAAATCCCATAATATGACTTTTTATCAAGAACTGATACCAAGCATTGGCAAAGGAAAAGTTTGGCGTGGAGAATTAAGAAACATAAGGAAAAACGGCGATTATTTTTGGATGCAAACGGCTGTTGCACCAATTCATTATCTAGATAAAAAACTAAAAAGGTTTTTGACAATCATGTTTGATATCACTAAACTTAAAAATGATGAAGAACGGTTGGAGAAGCTGAATAATGAAAAAGACAGGATACTTTATGCTGTGGCGCATGATTTAAAAAATCCATTGTTAAATTTTAAGGCACTACTTGATTTGATAAAAATGGGAGCGGTAAAAGATGATGAAAGGGAAGAAATATTCAGGCTCATGACAAAAGACTGCAATCATTCTACAAATTTGATTTCAGAATTGTTGGAATTAGGAAGACTTGAAGACAAAAATTATGTTTTGCAAAAAAAATATGTATGCCTTAACCAGTTTATCGAAAAGTCATTAGAGCAGTTTAGCAAATCAACCATAAAAAAAGACATCAAGTTTGTCAAAGAGTTTGATCCCGATTTAAAAAAAGTGAATATAAATGAGCAAGAGTTCGTTCGGGTTATTACAAATCTGATGAGCAATGCGATAAAATTTACTCCCGCAGGAGGAGAGATAAAAATTATAACCAAATCTATTTCTGATGATAATAAATTGTTAGAAATATCAGATACAGGTATTGGCATTTCTGATGAATTGCTTCCATTTATATTTGATAAATTTTCTAAAGCCCGAAGAAAAGGAATTGAAGGTGAAAAATCAACAGGATTGGGAATGTGGATAGTCAAGCATATCATCAATCTTCATGATGGGGAGATTGATGTAAAAAGCAAGGTAAATGAAGGTACTACATTCAGTATTGTGCTGCCGGTTAATTGAAATTATTCAAATTTTATTTAGCGTAATTGGAATTAAGGTTCTTATCTGCAAAATCCAAATAGGCCTCCCAATCAAAATCAGTAACATCGTGTTTTCCTGTTCGGATATGATATCCAACTGATTGCATAATTGGCTCATTTACTTTTGGCATCTGACCATCTGAAATTCCTTTTAAACCAAACAGTTTGTAAACATCGCCTGCAAAAAATGCAGATAAAAACTCCCCCTTAGGGTCAGCCCATTTATCATCCTGAGCACTGCCTACATAAACCGGTCTGGGAGCCATCAATGCAATAAGCATATGTTGATCGACCGGCAACTCATCTTCATTATTATTGTATTGTTTAAAATTACCACAAAACCAATGAGGAAACGAAGTGTTAATGCGCCATATGGTTTCTCCAATCCTTCTCCTGGATAAGGCAGCTCCCCCACAGCCGGAATCATTAGAAATTACAATGGCGAAGCGTTGATCCATAGCCCCGGCCCAAAGCGAAGTTTTTCCCAGTCTTGAATGACCCATTAATACAACTTTGCTTTCATCAATATTATCATCGACCTCAAAATAATCCATCGCTCTACTCAATCCCCAAGACCACGCTGCTATTGACCCCCACTCGTCTTTTGCTGGATGCTCTTGATCTGATTTATAGAAAAGGGGATGAACGCCATTGGAAAAATCGTTTATATCCGGATCAACATCACCATAATAAATTGTAGCCAAACCATATCCACGATCGAGTATCTTTTTTACTGCCCATCTATTTTGCCTGACACCCCTTGAAGCCTCAGTTGCTCTATTTGCTACGATACCAAATTCCGGATTATTTCGAACCCAGCTTGAGGTTAATGAAATATTGTTATTGTCAATTATCGTATGATTTCCATAAAAATTGTACCCGATAAATAATGGAACCTTTTCATTGTTTTTTGGTAAAAAAATGAGCATCACCACTTCAATGTCGTTTCCGTTATTGCGGAAAGTCAGTTTTATTTCTTTCATAATGGCAGTGCCATCAAAAGCATCCATTTCTTGCATCAGCTCGGTTTGTACTTTTACTTTTCCAGAGGGTACTTTCCCGTAAACATATTTTTCAAAATCATCTAATATTTCCTTTCTTCTAATTTTATTCCATTGATCTGGAGTAATCACTTTATCGGCTGATTTAGTTATTAGCAACTCAGGCAGTTGGTATTCAGGAATGTTTGATTCGGTATAATTAGGTATAAACTCTTGCGAGAAACAATCTGTAGAGAATAATAACAATGCAATAATTGTGAGATACTTCATGTGAATAAAATTTAATAAAAGCCTGTGTACCAATGTCAATAATTTTCGACCAATATTGCTAAGTTAATCAACAATTAAAATATCATCTACCTACAATAGAGAATTACCAAAATGCACACATGTAATGGAGCTGCTCATATTTCTTTTTCCTTTTGAATATTACTTTTCTTATTTGTATAAAATTATAATTTCGTCAGGATAAACTTTTAATTTTGCTCCTTAAAAAATAGGTAAATGCGATATTACAGCACCAATAAACTAGTACCATTAGTAAGTTTCAAAGAAGCTGTCCTCAAAGGTCTTCCTGACGATAACGGGCTTTATATGCCCGAAAAAATACCACATTTTTCCAATGGATTTCTCAAAATTATTCCGGAGATGTCATTTCAGGAGATTGCCTTCGAAAGTGCAAGGTTATTTATTGAAGATGAAATTGGAGACAATGACCTACGAGACATTATCGAAGATGCATTTAACTTTGATATCCCACTTAAAAATGTCCATGACAACATTAACGTATTAGAACTATTTCGTGGACCAACACTCGCTTTCAAAGATTTTGGAGCTCGGTTTATGGCTCGTATTATGGGGAATTTATTATTGTCGGATGATCGTGAGATAAACATTCTTGTTGCGACATCCGGTGATACAGGGAGTGCCGTTGCCCAGGGATTTCTTGGAGTAGATGGGATAAAAGTAACATTGTTGTATCCTAAAGGGAAAGTATCGAAAATCCAGGAACAACAACTAACTACTATAGGACAGAATATTACTGCACTGGAGATAGATGGTACTTTTGATGATTGTCAGCTATTGGTAAAAACTGCCTTCCTCGATCGAGAGTTAAATAATAAATTGAACTTAAGCTCTGCAAATTCCATAAATATTGCCAGATTTATTCCTCAATCATTCTATTATACCTATGCATATTCAAGGCTAGTAGAAAAATCCAAAAACATAGTCTTTTGTGTTCCCAGTGGTAATTTTGGCAATTTGTGTGGAGGACTTCTTGCTAAGAAAATGGGTATTCCCATTGCTGGATTTATAGCAGCGTCCAATGCAAACGACATTGTTCCAAATTATTTGAAAACAGCCCAATTCTCTCCAAGGCCATCTGTTCAAACCATTTCCAATGCAATGGATGTGGGTAATCCATCTAATTTTTCCAGGATATTAGATTTTTATGGGGATGACCAAATAAAAATTAAAAAGGATATCAGAGGCATAAGTTTTAACGACGAACAAACCAAAGAGCTTATCAAAGAAGTATATGCTAAATATAATTATTTGATGTGCCCTCATACAGCAATTGGGTATGGAGGATTAAAACATTTACTAAACCCTGGAGATTTGGGCATCTTTTTATCCACTGCTCATCCTGTAAAATTTAAGGATGTTGTAGAACAATTAATCTCTAAAGAGGTGGCCGTTCCTGAAAGACTTCAAAAAATAATAGAACGAGAAAAGCAAGCCATTACCATGAATAAAGATTTTGAGAATTTCAAATCTTTTCTTTTAGACATGAATTAAATTCAATGCTAAATTTTTTTTATCATGAGGTATATTATATTTTTTTTAATTATTGGACTATTTTTTAATTCTTGCGACACAAGTCAACTCGAATGTATTAGAGTGAGTTCTAATATTACTACTGAAACACGTGAGTTAAGCGGTTTTGACGGAATAGTTTTTAATCATGCTGGCGACCTAATATTAACTCAAGGGGCCGAATATTCATTTAGTATAAAAGGGCCCGATAACGTACTGGAATTAACCAATACTTATGTTGAAAATGGCTTGCTCGTAATTGGCACCAATGACTGTTTCAATGGTGGTTACAACTTAGAAATAATGATTACTTCCCCAAAATTCAATTCTATTAAACTTGCCGGACAAGGTACAATAGTTACAAATGGCAAGATAAGTAGTAGAGTGTTGGAAATTGAAATGCTGGGAATAGGTGATATTGATGCAAATATTTCATCAGACACTTTATATACTACCATTTCAGGAAAAGGGAATATTAAATATAGTGGTTTAGCGACCAGGCATTTTGTAATGAACTCTGGCGAATTCACCATGAGTAGCTTTTTGATGGCCACAGATTATACAGAAATTGACCTTAGCGGGATAGGCGATTGCGAAGTTACCGCAAATAAATCTCTAAAAGTTGATATTTCAGGCGAAGGAAATGTTCTGTATAAAGGCACACCATCAATTGAATCAGATATTTCTGGAAAAGGCGAAATTATCAATAACAATTGATCAACCGCAATTGCAGGTAATCTATCGAACTGCTCATTTCAAATCCTCTCATTTTTTAAATAATTACATTTTTTTAAGTAAAAAATTGCTATGTTGAATTTCAATTTTTACTTCGTCTGAAAATTCAGGGTAATGTTGAAATTATTTAAATATTTCAGAAATCACTTTAGAGATAATTTTTTATCGAATGAGCGCATTTAGTGAAGTTATAGTCTTTGTATTCGGATTTATCTGGATACTTTTTGCAACAGATTATTTTTCAAGACTTTTTAAAAAAGTAAAACTACCGCTGATTACCGGTTTTATAGTAACCGGAGTAATTGTAGGGCCATATGTTCTAAATTTAATTCCTGAGGAAGCTATTGATAAATTACTTTTTATCAACAGTATTTCATTAGCATACATTGCCTTTGCGGCAGGTTCAGAATTATACCTAAAAGATTTACGTAGTCGAATTAAAAGCATCGCCTGGAATACTTTTGGTCAGTTTGTAGTAACGTTTGTATTGAGTACCATCATTATATTTTTGTTGTCGCCTTACATTCCGTTTATGGCTGATTTGGCAGAAAGCAACAAGATTGCGATCTCGCTACTTATGGCTACTATTTTTGTCGCCAGATCTCCATCTTCGGCCATTGCAATAATCCACGAACTCAGGGCCAAAGGGCCATTTACTCAAACTGTAATGGGTGTTACGGTCTTAAAGGATGTTCTTGTAATTATTTTATTCGCCATATGCGTTTCTATTTCCAAAACACTTATATCAGATCAGTCATTTGACTTAAAGATACTGGGCATTTTAATTTTAGAACTCTCTGTATCTTTCGGAATTGGTATTTTGCTTGGAAAATTCATTGCCTTTGTTCTTTCTCTTTCCATCAGTTCGCAAATAAAAGGGGCAATTATTTTGATGGTTGGATATGGGGTTTTTGTTTCTACACATTTTATCCAGGATATAAGCAAGCTACATCTGGGTGAAGAGCTATTTTTTGAACCATTACTGATCTGTATTATTGGGAGTTTTATGGTTACGAATTTTAGCAAATTCAGGCCTGAGTTTCTATTCATTATAAATAAAATAGGCCCTTTCATTTACATTTCTTTTTTCACGCTTACGGGTATCATGATATCGATTGATACTCTCGCAAAAGTTTGGTTGATTGCCCTGCTCCTATTTTTTGTACGATTAATTGCAATGATTATTGGAGCTTATATAGGCTCAACATTGGCAAAGGACAGCAATCTATTCAGAAAAGTAGGATGGATGCCATACGTGACACAAGCCGGCGTAGGTTTAGGTCTGGCGATCGAAGTATCCTCCATATTTCCGGCATGGGGTTCTGAATTTGCAACTATTGTCATCGCAGTTATTGTATTAAACCAATTTGTTGGACCGCCATTATTTGAATGGGCTTTGAATAAAGTTGGAGAAAGTCATAAAAGGGCAGGTGCTCCGGGGTTCGATGGGGTTCAGGATGCGATAATATTTGGGCTGGATGATCAATCATTGGCACTGGCCAGACTATTGAAACAGCATAGTTGGGAAGTAGAAGTTGCGACACTTAAGCCTCCTCATGAGATTGAAGAGATTCAGGATATAAATATTATCCACATCGATAAATTAGACCTCGAGGCGATGGATAAGCTTGAAGCCAAGAAGGCCGATGCAGTAATCCTCTTACTGTCTGACAAGGAAAATTATACGATAAGTGAATTGATTTATGAATTTATTGGCACAAAGAATATTATAGTAAGACTCAATGACAGGAAATACTTTTCTAAATTCCATGAACTGGGATGCCTGATAGTTGACCCTGATACGGCGATGGTTAGCTTGCTGGACAATTTCGTAAGATCGCCGGTAGCAGCATCTATGTTGCTTGGCGAAGAAGTCGGGCAAAGTACGCTTGACCTTGAGGTGCGAGATAAATCGCTGCATGGCATGGCGCTTCGAAATCTTCGATTACCCTCAGATGTGATTATTCTATCGGTAAAAAGAAAAGGTCAATCAATCATTTCTCATGGTTATACCAGGCTTAGGAAGAAAGACATTGTTACTGTTGTTGGATCAAATGAAAGCCTTGAAAAACTCCAGTTACTATTTGGTGGAGAATAACTATTTGGCCTTCCTCAAATCATTTATAGTCCAGTTATAATCGAAAAAATTAATATCTGTGCCGTTATCAATTTTTTCAGTACTGTATCTATTTATAAAATCTGTCAGCGAACCCTCTTTAGTAAAATCACTTTTAAACCAACTAAATATTTTTGAAATATCTACCTGGGTTTTAGAGATACTATTCCACTGGGAATCGTTAATAAATGATACAGCCTGTTCTTCAAGTTGAGCATTAAGCCGATTTCCAATATATGCCTCACGCCTTAGTTTAGGACAAGAAATGGATGCGCAATTTATGGCAAAATGTATGCGAGGCTCATTAAATTTTTTCCTTAATATGGCATGTTCAATATCATTTAAATCCAGTACTTTCTCATTGATTTCTATAAAATTGATATCCCACGGAGAGTTGACAAAGGGTATTTGAATGGCAGATCCGATATCTTTTATACTCTCCAATGGATAGTGATTTAAAATGAGTTGGATAGTGAATGCATTGTATGCATTTATCCAATAGGCAATTTGATCTTCATTTGTCCAGGAATTTTCATCAGGAGGATTTGAGCTCAGTTCTTTTAAATAACCCTGAAGAAGAAGGCTGTCCTCTTGAAAATGTGCATAATCTACCATGCCATTTCTATCGACATGTTTTTGAAGTAAGGCAGTCCAATTTTTGTGGTTGGTAGGGATCGAGCCATTTTTAGATGGAGCATCGCTGGTACATTGTTGAAATGAAAAAAACGAAATTATTATAATACCAATCTTTAGTTTCATTTGTTTTTACTTTTTAACCTTTACCATTTTTTGAAACTCAATTATTTCTCCTACGAATTATTTAACAAAATATTTTCTTAATTGTCAGCCGGTTCAATATCAATATTTAC